>JBIJCV010000161.1:0-4738 GCA_044344525.1 Gammaproteobacteria bacterium
CCGCCTGCTCGATCACGCGCAGCAGCGCACCATCGACCTGTCGAAGATCGAGATTCTCGTACTTGATGAAGCGGACCGCATGCTCGACATGGGTTTCATTCACGATATCAAGCGCATTCTCAAGCTGTTGCCGGCGAAGCGGCAGAACCTGATGTTCTCGGCAACCTACAGCGAGGAGATCCGCACGCTGGCCAGCGCCTTCCTGCACCAGCCGGTGACCATCGAGGTGGCGCGCCGGAATGCTGCGGTCGAAAGCGTCACGCAGCATGTTCACGAGATCCGCAAAGAGGACAAGCGCCGGCTGCTGTCGCATCTGATCCGCACCAGCGACTGGGGTCAGGTACTGGTATTTACCCGTACCAAGCATGGTGCCAACCGGCTGACCAAACAGCTGGAGGACGACGGCATCATTGCCTCGGCCATCCATGGCAACAAGAGCCAGTCAGCGCGCACCAAGGCGCTGAACGATTTCAAACAGGGCCGCATCACGGCACTGGTAGCTACCGAAGTCGCCTCGCGTGGCCTGGATATCGATCAACTGCCCTGTGTCATCAACTACGAACTGCCGAATGTGCCCGAGGACTACGTGCACCGTATCGGCCGTACCGGCCGGGCTGGAGCCAGCGGTGTGGCGGTCTCGCTGGTGTCCAGCGATGAACGTACCCAGCTGAAGGACATCGAGCGACTGCTGGGCCGCCCGCTGCTGCGCGCGCAGTTGCCGAAAATCTCCGAGCCGCCGGTGCGCCCGGGTCGTCCCGCACAGTCTGAACAGGACAATCACGGTAACCAGCAGCAGGCTGCTCCGCACCGTGACGGTCAGCGTCAGGGGCAACGTCAGGGTCAGGGCCAGCGTCAGGGCCATTATCGCGGTAACCGTAATGGCGGTGCGCGGGCGCGCAGTGCCTAGGCAGGGAGGCTCCATGAGTACGCGAATTTTCCGTTGCTGCGGCCTGGCACTGCTGCTGACCCTGCTGGCGGTGTCGCCACTGTGGGCTGCAAAGGTTCAGGATCCTGCCAGCCCGACCATTCTGCTGACCGGTTCCAATCGTGGCGTTGGCCTGGCTCTGGCGCAGGAGTACGCCGCAAAGGGCTGGAATGTGATCGCGACCTGCCGCACGCCATCGAAGGCGAAGGACTTGCAGGCACTTGCGGCCAGCAACCCGAAAGTCGTGGTTGAGACGCTCGACGTGACCGATGTCAGGCAGATCAGCAAGCTGGCGGAAAAGTATCGTGGCGTTCCCGTCGACGTGCTGTTCAACAATGCGGCCTGGCTCGGTGAGCCGATCAGCAAACAGCAGTTCGGCAACCTCGATGAAGAGATGTTTGTCGAGGTCATGAAGACAAACGTGTACGGACCGCTGAAATTATCCGAAGCGTTTGTCGACAATATCGCCGCCAGCCAGCAGAAGAAGATCATCGGCATGACCAGCGGACTCGGGTCGCTGACCCTGATGGCGAGGATGTCGCGCTTTTATTACTACCAGATGAGCAAGGCTGCGATGAACATGGGCATGCGGGCGCTGCGCAATGACCTGCGGAGTCGCGGCATCATCGTGGCGCTGCTGGCCCCCGGCATGGTCGATACCGATCTGCTGGTCGCGTCGGGATACAAGGGCGAAAAGCTGAGTCCGGCCGAAAGCGCGGCATCCCTCTATGCGCTGGTCGCGGCGCTGCCCCCAGACGACAAGGGTGTGCCGGTCAACGTTGATGGCAAGCCGATCCCCTGGTAGAAAAAAGGTGCCAAAAAAGGTGCCAGATTTATTTTCTGAAACAGAAAAATAAATCTGGCACCTTTTTTCGAAAAATAAATCTGGCACCTTTTTTCATTAGTCGTGGCACCTTTTAGTCGTCGCAAGCTGCTGATCGGGACTGTCGTGCTGGCCGGTGGTGGCCTGGCGCTGAGCTGGCTGCGTCCGGGCCGCGAGCGGATACCGGCGTTGGCTGCGCCGGGCAGCCTCTCGCCAAACGCCTGGTTGCAGATCACGCCTGAGGGCGACATCGTCCTGCAGGTCGACAAGACCGAACTCGGCCAGGGCGTGATGACCGGTTTCGCCACCCTGCTGGCCGAAGAACTCGATATACAGCCGACGCAGATCACGCTGCGTTTTGCGCCCATAGATCCGCTGTTTCAGGACCCGCTGCAACTGACCGGCGAGAGCAAGAGCATGCGCAGCCGCTGGCTGCCGATCCGGGAAACCGGTGCGCGCGCGCGGCAGATGCTGCTGCAGGCCGCAGCCCTGCGTTGGCAGACCAATGTGAATACCCTCGATACCGATGGTGCGGCGGCAGTCATCGATCCTCGCACCGGCCAGCGTCTGAGCTATGCGGAACTGGCGACTGAAGCGGCGCATCTGCCGGTGCCTGACGAAGTGTCGCTCAAGCCAGCCGCTCGCTGGCGATGGATCGGCACGACGGTGCCCCGGCCGGATATACAGCCGAAGATTAGCGGTCGCGCCGCATATGGCGTCGATACGCGCTTGCCCGGACTGCTGGTTGCCGTGATTGCCCGCCCACCACGTCTGCTTGCACAACCCCTGCGACATGCAGCGACCGCCGCCCGTGCCATGCCGGGCGTGATCGATGTGTTGCCGATCCATACCGGCATCGCGGTGCTCGGCGAGAGCTTCTGGCACGCACAGCAGGGTGCTGCCGCACTCAGCGTGGAATGGGACAACGGGCCGCTGGCTGGGGTCAGCAGTGCATCCATCCGGGCCGAGCAGGGCAAGCGGCTCGATGCCGGCGACGCACATCGGGTGCGTGATGACGGTGATACGGATCAGGTTATGCAATCCGCTGCGCGGATCGCCGAGGCCGAGTACTGGCTGCCGTATCTGGCCCACGCAACGCTTGAGCCGATGAATGCCACGATCTGGTTTCATGACGACGGCTGCGAAGCCTGGGTGCCGAGCCAGGGGCCGGACATGGTGCGCCAGGTGATCTGCGACATGTCGGGTCTCACGCATGATCAGGTCAAGGTCCATTCGACTTACGCCGGTGGTGGTTTCGGGCGGCGCGCGACAATGGAGTTCGTCGTTGAGGCGGTGGAGATCGCGCGACGTGCGACGCACCCGGTAAAACTGATGTGGACGCGCGCAGACGACATGCGCCACGGACTGTATCGCGAAGCGACCTTGCATCGTGTACGCGCGGCGCTGGGTGCAGACGGCGAGCTGCTGGCCTGGCAGCACCGTCTGGTTGCTGCCAACCTGAACCGGCTGGTCATTCCAATCGCGCTGGCGGTGCTGTCGCCGGAGTGGGTGCCGGAGACTGCCGTCAGCGGTGTCAGCAGTGGTGTCATCGGGTTGCTCGATCGCTTCACCGGTTCGGAGTCGGCGCGTGCCGGCGCAACGTCCATGCCGTACGCGATTCCCAATGTGCAGATCGACCTTGCCGACTGGAATCCTGGCGTGCCGGTCACTCTGTGGCGTTCGGTCGGCCACTCCTACACGAGCTTTGTCATCGAGAGTTTCATCGATGAGCTGGCGGCTGTGGCGGGGCAGGAGCCTGCAGCCTTCCGGCGCAAGTACCTCGCTGCCCAGCCGCGGCACCTGGCGGTACTTGATCTGGTCCTGGCGAAGTCTGGTTGGGCGACCCCGGTGCCAAACCGCCATCGCGGACTCGCGATACAGGAGGCCTTCGGCACCATCGTTGCCGAGGTGGCCGAGATCAGTATCGCGCCCGACAACAGCATTCGCGTGCACCGCGTGAGCTGCGCGGTCGATTGCGGTCTGGCCGTAAACCCCGACATCGTGCGTCAGCAGATGGAGGGCGGAATCCTGTTCGGCCTGTCTGCTGCGCTGTATGGCGAGATCGCTATCGAGGATGGCGCGGTTCAGCAGAGCAATTTCCACGACTACCGGTTGCTGCGTCTCGCTGATTCACCAGCCATCGACGTGCACATCATCCCGAGTGAAGCAGAGCCGAGTGGTGTTGGTGAACCGGGCGTGCCGCCCATCGCGCCGGCAGTGGCCAATGCGGTATTCGCAGCTACCGGCGTACGCCTGCGCAGCCTGCCGCTGCGACTCTAAAACTTAAAAGGTGTCAGATTTATTTTCCGTGGAAAATAAATCTGACACCTTTTTAGACAAGCACCACCGGCAGTTCGCCCGCATCAGCCAGTAACACACAATGCAGGTGCTCGTCGGCACTCGCATTCTGTTCCTGATGCGGTAGCCAGGCGGCAACGAAGACCAGATCGCCGGGTCCGGCGCTGCAGCAGTACTCCAGGTTTTCACCCCAGCGGATCACGGCCTGACCGCTGATGATGCAGATGATGGTCTCCAGTGGCCCGTGATGATGGGCTGGCTGGGTGGTATCGGGGGCCAGTTCCAGGGAATGAGCAGCCAGCGTATCGACGCCGGGCGGTGCATGGGTGAGTGTCGCGATACGGTGAGCGGCAAGACTCTGGGTATCACCCCGGTCGATGGCATCGCGGCGTAGCACGCGTACTCCATGATCGCGCCAGTTGGCAGGGGTGCCGGACATGTGCGGGATTATTGCATGGCATTGCTACGGCTTTCTGCCGGCGGGCATCCGGCAGTGTCGACGCCGGAGTTCGCGGTACAGGGTGTGCGTGTCCAGATCGACGCCGCCGGGCCAGACGATCAGGCTGCGGCTGCGATCGATGCGCAACTTCCGGAACTCGCGGATATCGCGCAGTGTATCCAGCGACCAGGGTGCCAGCTGCTCTTCGATGTCGATGGCGCCTTCGGTGCCATCGGCGTAGGTGAGCCACAGC
>JBIJCV010000162.1:0-4718 GCA_044344525.1 Gammaproteobacteria bacterium
ATGAACAGCGCATCGAGAACATAACCGGCAATCTTGCCGAAACTCGGATACGGCACCTCCTCGCCCGGACCCGGCAATGGATCGACGGCCTCGTTGCGCACCCCGATCACCAGGATGCGCTCCGCACCGAGGCGCAGTGCCGGTGAGAGCGGTGTCGCCTGGCGCATCGCGCCGTCGCCGAAATATTCCTGGCCCACCCGGACTGGCGGAAAAATCATCGGCACGGCAATGCTCGCCATCAGATGCTCGAGCGTGATTCGGGCGGGACGCCCCTTGCGACGCACCCGGTCCCACGACTGATGTGCCGGAGTTCCCTGAAAGAAGCTGACGGAGCGCGCCGAGCCGTAACCGGCAGCGGTGATGGCCAGCGCACCCAGATAACCCTGATCGATGGCATCCTGGATCGCATCGAAATTGAGCCGCGCACGCAGCAGTTCCCACAGCGGCTCGTTGTCGAGCAGCGCGCGTGGATTCTGTCCGCCCAGGCCACCGAAAATCAGCGCCGAGACCCAGCGCAGGCTGCTTTTCAGCATCGTGGCCGAGTCACAGCGGAAAATCTGCTCGGAGCGGAAGTTGCCCCAGACACGCTCCAGATCGCTGACGGCCGCCCGGAACACCCGCGCGCGGGTGGCCAGAACTGCAGCACTGATCGCACCTGCAGAGGTCCCGCTGAGCACGGCAAAGGGATTCGGGGAACGGCGCGGCAGCAGCTCGGCAAGTGCCTTCAATACCCCGACCTGATAGGCGCCGCGCGCGCCGCCACCGGGCAGGACCAGCCCGATCTGCCTGTCCATGGCAAGGTTGGAAGCAATCTGCTGTTGGCGCGTGGGACTCATTCGCAGCATATTCCCGGGAAAGTCGCTGACCGATCGGTAAGCGCGATCTTAATCACACGCGAAATGCCATCACAAGGAACGAGACCGCAGTATGTCGGCTCAGTCCCGTCGTCCGGCAGCCGCTTGCCGGATACGCGCCTGGCGGCCGAGCCACCAGCCGTTCAAGGCCCAGAGTGCAGCCAGCAGCGCCCCCAGCAGGGCGACCCCGGCACTGGCCAGCCCGCCGGCCTCAAGGGCCGTCTTGACCTGTGCGGAGAGCGCATCACCACCGCGATAGACCGGAACATCGATCAGGTTCTTGGCCTTGTACTTCGACTCGGTGTCGACGCGGCTGAAGAGCATTTCGCGCCCCGGCCGGATAAACGCATATTCACCGACGCGCCGTGCCACGAATACCACTGCGAGCACCCAGAAGGTGTTCATGACTGCCAGACCGATAAAACCCGCCACCATGACCAGCGGCACCAGTGTCAGAAGCGCCATGACGCCCAGACGGGACGCCAGGCGCCCGGTGATGAACAGCTGCAGGACGATGGTCAGGCCCTGCACGATGTAGTCCAGGCGCGCGAACACCTGGGTACGCTGGGCTGTATCGCTGAAGGTCTCGCTGACCAGCCGCAACTGCTCGAAATACAGAAATGTATTTACCGAAGCCAGCAGGATGACAAACAGCGAGATCCCGAGCAGATACGGCGATTTCAGCACCAGCGTGAAGCCTGCAAACGGATTGCCACCCATCGGGCGCTCGGGCGCACGCACGGCGCCGGAAGATGCCGGAGCAGTGGCCCAGATCCTGAGCAGGGCACGCTGACAGACGATCGCAACCAGAAAGAAAGCGGCGCCCATGAACAGCACGCCGGGATTTCCGACCAGCGGAACCACCAGGTCGGTCATCAGCGGCCCGACCAGCGCACCGGTGGTACCTCCAGCCGCAATCACGCCGAACAGGCGCTGGGTCTGGACGGCATCGAACAGTTCGAGCAGGAAACTCCAGAACACCGAAACGATGAACAGGTTCAGCACACTGATCCAGACATAGAAGAACTGCGCCACGGCGGTGTTCTGCTCGTCAGCAGCCAGCATCAGACCGACAAGCACCAGTGAACCCGCAACGACTGCATAGATCCATGGCAGGAAAGCACTGCGCCGGAAGCGCGTGCAGGCCCATCCATAGACGGGAACGATCAGCAGCGAGGCGATCCAGGTGACCACATACAGGTCGCTGACCCGGTCCGAACCAAGAATCGTGCCCACCGTTTCACGCACCGGCCGGACGGCAAAATAACCACCCAGTACGCAGAAAAACAGCAGAAAGGCCGTGACTACCGACTGCGTCTCATGCGCTTCGATACTGGTGGTTCGTCCCAGCAGCCGGCCAAGCGCTGATGACGAGCGACTCACGGGCTGGTGACAGACAGGATCTGCATCGAATTGGTTCTGCCGGCGATGCCCGACAACTCACCCTTGGTCACCAGCACCAGGTCACCGACGTTGACATGCCCCAGACCAAGCAGCAGTTTGAAAACTTCCTGGTACATGCGCTGCATATCCGTATGTGTGACATCGAAAGCGACGGGGTAAACCCCGCGATACATCACCACCCGCCGCCGTGTCGCTTCGTGGCGGGTAAAGGCAAAGATCGGTATGTCCGAGCGGATACGCGACATCCAGCGTGCCGTGGAGCCTGATTCTGTCAACGCGATGATGGCCTTCACCGGCAGATGATTGGCCGTATACATGACCGCCATCGCAATGGCCTCATCCACCCGCTCGAAGCTGTCATCCATGCGATGACTGGGACGGCCCAGGGTCAGATAGTAACTCTCCGCACCGACGCAGACTTCGGCCATCGAGGTCACCGCCCTGACCGGGTGCTCACCAACCGCCGTCTCCGCCGACAGCATGACTGCATCGGTCCCGTCGAGTACGGCGTTGGCGATATCGGATACTTCGGCCCGGGTCGGTACCTTGTTGTGGATCATCGACTCCAGCATCTGCGTGGCCGTGATCGCAATCTTGTGCCGGTGCCGGGTCATCTTGAGAATCTGCTTCTGCAGACCGGTCAGGCCCGCATAACCCATCTCCACGCCCAGATCGCCACGCGCGACCATGACGGCATCCGACGCATCGATCACCGATTCGAGATTGGCCAGCGCCTCGGCACGCTCGATCTTGGCAACCAGATGGGCATCGCCGCCGGCCTTGTGCAGCAGCTCGCGGGCTTCATGCAGATCGTCGGCACAGCGGACAAAGGAAACTGCCAGCCAGTCGACGCCAAGACTGGCCGCCTGGACCAGATCCTGACGATCCTTGTCGGTCAGGGCTGGCGCCGAAAGACCACCGCCCTGCCGGTTGATGCCCTTGTTGTCGGCAAGCTGCCCGCCCTGCACGACCGTACAGTGAATCTGCGTGCCGCGAACGCGTTCCACCGCCAGCGTGATAAAGCCATCGTCGAGCAGCAGATTGTCGCCACTGCCGACATCGTCCGGCAGCTGCTGGTAGGCCACCCCGACACCTTCGACCGTGCCGGCCTGGGGATCCATCGCGGTATCCAGCACAAAGGGCTGCCCCTCCACCAGTCGCACCGGACCGTCACGGAAGCGCTGGATACGGATCTTCGGTCCCTGCAGGTCGCCGAGCACCGCAACGTATTTGCCGCATTGCTCGGCGGTCTTGCGCACCATGTGCACCCGCTGCTCGCGCGCAGCGGCATCCCCGTGCGAGAAATTGACACGCACCACATCGACACCGGCCTTGAACAGCTGAGCAAGCGTGGCGGGATCGTCCGTGGACGGGCCAAGCGTGGCGATGATCTTGGTTCGACGCATGCCGTTCAGGTTCGCCCGTCTTGCGCCCGCGCCTCAAGCGCAGCAACTGCCGGCAGCGTGACACCCTCGAGAAACTCGAGAAAGGCGCCACCACCGGTCGATACGTAGGAGATGCGGTCGGTCACGCCATACTTGTCGAGTGCGGCCAGCGTATCGCCGCCACCCGCGACGCTGAAAGCCGGCGACTTCGCCACAGCCTCGGCAATTCGCCGCGTGCCTTTGCTGAATTGCTCGATCTCGAAAACACCCACTGGTCCGTTCCAGATGATGGTGCCTGCGCTGCTTATAAGTTTCGCATAGTGGGCTGCCGTCTTCGGGCCAATGTCGAGAATGAGTTCGGCCGGACCAACCTCGCTGACTGCGCGCACGGTAGCCGCAGCAGATGGCGAAACCGCCTTTCCAACCACCACATCCACCGGCAGGGGTATGGCCGCGCGCTGGCGCTTGCCTGCAAGCCGCCGCGCTTCGGGGATGAGATCGGTCTCGCACAGCGACTTGCCGATCGGATAACCGGCTGCCGCGAGGAAGGTGTTGGCGATACCGCCGCCGACGATGAGCTGGTCGACCTGCGCTGCCAGCGATTTCAGGATCGTCAGCTTGGTCGAGACCTTGGAGCCGGCCACGATGGCGACCACCGGCCGTGCCGGCTTGCGCAACACACGCTCAAGCGCATCGAGTTCTGCCATCAGCAGCGGGCCCGCACAGGCTACCGGTGCAAAGCCGACGACACCATGCGTGCTGGCCTCGGCCCGATGCGCGGTACCGAAAGCGTCCATGACGAAGATGTCGCAGAGTTTGGCCATCTGCCGGGCAAGCGCCGGATCGTTCTTCTTCTCACCCGGATTGAAGCGCACGTTTTCGCAGAGCACGACTTCGCCGCCGGCGATCTCGAAGCCATGCAGCCAGTCGCGAATCAGCGGCACAGTCCGGCCCAGCAGCTGTGACAGACGCGTCGCGACCGGGCGCAGTGACAGCGCCGGATCAAAGCAGCCTTCTGTGGGTCGGCCCAGATGCGACAGCAGGATGACGGCAGCGCCGCGGGCCAGCGCATCAC
>JBIJCV010000251.1:0-3625 GCA_044344525.1 Gammaproteobacteria bacterium
GCCGGTTGCTGACCGGCCTGATGGGCGGCAGCCTCGCACTGGCCATGGCCTATGTTTCGGATCTGACCCCGCCTGAGCAGCGCGCCAAATCGATGGGCTATGTCGGCGGTTCACTGAGCATGGGCTTCATCGTCGGCCCGATGCTCGGTGGTCTGCTGGGTGGCAAGGATGCGGCCAGCGCAAACCTGCTGTGGCCCGGGCTTGCTGCTGCTGGCATCAGTGCCGTCATGCTGATCGGCGCGGTGTTTTTCCTCAAGGAGAGTCTGCCGCCGGAAAAACGCTCGAAAGCGGGTGGCAACAAGGGCCCCGGTGGTTTCGCAGCCCTGCGACTGGTGCTTGCCCGGCCGCTGCTGGCGCAGATCGTGCTGGTTGGTTTCATGGTCTATCTGGCGATGGCGCTGTTTGAGTCCATCTTTCCGTTCTGGGCGCGCGCACGTTTTGACTGGGGGCCGCGCCAGATCGGCTTGAGCTTTACTTATCTCGGCGCCATCGTTGCCATCATCCAGGGTGTTCTGGTTGGCCGGCTTGTGCCGATCTTTGGCGAAGGCAGGCTGTTGATTGCCGGACTGGTCTGCTACATCTTTGGCCTGCTGGTCATGACGCAGGCGCCGGTCTGGCCGGTGATGCTGTTCGGCATTACCTTCACGACGGCAGGCAGCGCGCTGTACATGACCACCGTGATCAGCCTCGTTTCACAGCAGGCCGGGGAGTCCGAGCGCGGGCTGGTGCTCGGCACCTACAACTCGGGCAGCTGGGCCGGCCGGGCACTCGGTCCGCCACTGACGGGCCTGCTGTTTGACGTGTTCGGAGTGAATGTCCCGCTCTACGTGGCGGTGCTGATTTTGTTGCCATGCATTGGCATCCTGCTGGGTATCGTGGCGCGCGCTGCAAATAGTCGCTGAGCGTCAATCCACTTGGCCATCACCAGCGAAGCGCATATATTCCGGGCAACAAGGTGTGGGTTACCGCCCCGGCCCGGCAGTCGTTAACCATCCAGTTCAAGGAAGTCTGTATGTACATCAATTTCTGGTACCCCATGGCGACCACCGCGGAACTCACCGACCAGCCGCTCAAGGTGCGCGCTCTCGGCCAGGATTTCGTGGTGTTCCGTGATTCGCAGGGCCAGGCCCGCTGCCTGGCCAATACCTGTACCCACCGTGGCGGGTCGCTGGCTGGCGGCAAGATCAAGGGCGACTGTATCCAGTGTCCTTATCATGGCTGGCAGTTCAATGGTGATGGCGAGTGCCAGAAGATCCCGTCTCTAGGCTCCAAGGCCAGCATTCCGGGGCGTACGCGTATAGACGCGTATCCGGTCGACGAGCGCTACGGTCTGATCTTCGCCTTCCTCGGCGATCTGCCCGAGGCAGAGCGGCCACCGATACTCGAAGTGAAAGAGTGGGCACAGGAAGGCTGGCGCACCACGCTGCAGCACTTCCAGCTCAATGGTTACTACGAGCGTTCGATAGAGAACGGTATCGATCCGGCGCATAACGAGTATGTGCATGACACGCATGGATTCAGCGGCGAGCGCGAAGAGGAGTACAAGATCGGTGACATGCGCATTGAAGACAATGCGCCGTGGGGCCGCGGTTTCTGGCATACCTTCCAGGCACCGCCGTTGCAGGGTGACCTGAAGAAATACCGGGCTGGTGAAGGCTCTCTGGATGCAGGTACCGGTTATCACGGTACCAATCAGGTATGGACCTTCATTCATCCGGGGCCGAATTTCTTCATCCATCAGTATCTCTATGAGCGCCCGATCGATGAGAAGACCACGCACCTCTATCTGGTCTGCGCACGGAATTTCTCGCTTGAAGAGAAGACCGATGCCTACGTCATGGAGCGCAACATGTACGTTGCCAACCAGGATGTGAAGATCATAGAGGCCTTGCATCCGATGGTGACGCCAGACAAGAACAACAAGGAGTTCATGGTTCCTTCTGATCAGGTGATCCTCGACTATCGGGCCAAGCAGAAGGAATGGGCTGCCAAGGGCTGGAAGATCGATATGCTTGCCGTTGCCGCCAGTGGCGAGCGTGCCGCCTATGCGGTACCGAGTCCGGCGCGTCGTCGTCAGAAGGGCTGGGTACTCGATGCGATACCGCTGGTTGATCCGGCCAGGTATGCGGACAAGCGTGACGACATCAAGGCCGTGGTCTGAGCAAGGCCCACAGGAGTAGGTACATGGATGAGCAGGGCGGCGATGCCAGTGGTGGAATGGACCGGCGCAAACTGATCAGCAGCACTGCGGCGCTCGCTGCGATGGGTACGCTGGTCGGACGGATTGCGGCAGCCGCTGAAGGTGAGTCGCTGCAGAAAACGGCCGACCAGCAGATTACCGTGCTCATCACCGGGGCCAGCCGGGGTATCGGTCTGGAGTTCGCGCAGCGTTATGCCAGGAGCAACTGGCGGGTGATCGCGACCTGCCGTGATCCGGGCAAGGCCGAAGCGCTGCAGGCGCTGGCTACGCAGCATCAGAATGTCATGGTCGAGCCGCTGGATGTGCTCGACCACGCGGGTATCGATGCGCTCGCTGCGCGTTATTCCAGTCAGCCGATCGATATCCTGCTCAACAATGCCGGCATCGGCGGCGGCATGGAAAACCAGCTGTTTGGCCGCCTGAACTATGCAACCTTCAATGAGGTGATGGCTGTCAATGCGATCGGCCCGATGAAGGTCTGTGAAGCCTTCGTCAAACATGTGGAGGCGAGTCGCCTGCGCAAGATGATCACCGTCTCCAGCAGTCAGGGTTCGATCGGCAGCGTCGATGCGCCGCGTCTGTACTGGTACCGGTCCAGCAAGTCGGCGCTGAACATGCTGATGGCCAACCTGGCCTTTCAACTCAAGAGTCGCGGCATCATCGTCGGACTGGTGACGCCGGGTGCCACGGATACGGATTTCATGAAGGGCCTGCCGAAGAAGATGCTGCGTCCGGTCGCCGACGCGGTGACCGACATGGCGCGCGAGATCGACCGTTTCGACCTGTCCATGACCGGGCAGTTTCTGGATACCAAAGGCCAGATCATTCCCTGGTAGCTACCGGATTTACTCAGGAGAGTCACGATGATCCGACGTTTTGCCCGCAGCCTGACGCTGCTGGCCACCGTGCTGCTCGCAGTCGTCGCCGGCACTCCGGCATACGCGGAAGAGTATGTGCCGACCGTGCTGGTGACCGGCGCCAATCGTGGCATCGGTCTGGAGCTGACGCGGCAATATGCAGCGCGGGGTTGGAAGGTGATTGCCACGGCGCGCAAGCCGGCCGAGGCGACTGAGCTCGGAGCGCTCTCTGCCGGCAGCGCGGGCAGGATCAGTATCGAGGCGCTGGATGTCACCGATCTTGCAGCGATCGACGCGCTGGCGGCCAAATACCAGGGCCAGCCGGTCGATGTGCTGTTCAACAACGCCGGAATCACCGGTGGTGGCCCGAATCAGTTGTTCGGCAAGAATATGGACTGGCCGGTCTACGAACAGGTACTGCGCACCAATGTCATCGGCCCGCTGAAGATGGCTGAGGCGTTTCTGCCTCATGTGCTGGCCAGTCAGCAGAAGAAGATCAGCAACGTGTCCAGCAGTCAGGGTTCGATCGGCAGCATGAACAACGGCATGCTGTATTTTTATCGTCCGA
>JBIJCV010000163.1:0-4710 GCA_044344525.1 Gammaproteobacteria bacterium
CTCCTGGATCACGCGGCCGCCGACGATCAGGGTGAGATCCTCACGCAGGTCGTATTCAACCTGGCCAAACAGCGAATACGAATCGGTCTGCAGGTCGGCATCCGAACCCAGATCATAGGGACTGCCGGGCACCACGCTGTTGACCGGGAATTTCAGGCCGTTGTCTGACACATTGTCGATATTCAGGTAGTAGAAACCCGCCACCCATCGCGTGCGATCGGCAGTGCCGTTGAGGCGCAGTTCCTGTGTGAAGCTGGTCGCATCGATACCGGCGTAGTTCACCGACTGGTTGGCCGGCCCGCCATCCACATCGAGAAACAGCAGCTTCTCGTAGTCCTTGAAGTCGCTGATCGAGGTCAGGGCAAGGGTGTCACTGAGATCGTACTCAACCCGCAGCGCCACACCCCAGGTATCGATATTGCCCTGGTCCTCAAAAGCAAAATCGCTGTTGAAGGTCAGGTCGTCGCCATCTGCATCCCGGTAGCCGAAGAAGTCAGTGCCCGGGCTCAGCGCGAAGGTGTTGGTGACGCGTGCGGTATCGGTCGTGGTGTTGCCGTCGAAGTCATCCGGAAAACCATTGTTGTCCTGGTCGGAACCGCAGTCCGAACCGTCGGCACAGATGCTGCGGCGGCTGTCGGTCAGGGCAGTATTGATGACGTTGATCAGCTCACCTTGCGACAACTGCACGGCCGGATCCGGATTCGTGCCGTCATACACGGCACTGACCGGCTTGGCCTGATACGGCGCCGTGGAAACATCGGACTGTGCCCAGTTGCCCGACAAGGTAAAGCGCAGCTCGCTGCTCGCGTCGAACTGCAGGATGCCGCGCACGGCAGTGGTCTCGTCGTCGGCCAGATCAGCACCGGAACCCTCACCCGGGTCATTGGCCGGCCCGGTGCCGATAGTCGCCGCACCGAAAGCGTAAGGACCATTCGGGTCGTAAAGATTCTTCAGGTAGGGATCCTGGTCGTTGTAGAGCATCGCCACCCGGCCCGCGACCCGCTCGCTCAGCGGACCGCCAACAGCACCTTCAAAGCGCAGCGAGTTCGGGTCGGAGTTGGCGTCGAACATGCCGTAGGTGACATCGGCATATCCCTCAACCTCATCCATGCTCGGCTTGCGGCTGACGTACTGCACCAGACCGCCGGTGGCGTTGCGTCCGAACAGGGTGCCCTGCGGCCCCTTCAGGATTTCCACCCGCTCGATGTCGAACAGGGCAAAGGTCTGCGCCTGGGCGACGGCGATATAGCCTTCATCGAGGTACACCGCGTTCGGTGCCTCAACGATGTCGTTGAAGTCCGTCTGCGTGACGCCACGGATCGTGAACTGGGTGTTCTGGCCAGCCAGCGCGCCGCTGGTGTGCACACCGGGCACGAAGGCTGCGATGGCACTGCTGGTCTGGATGCCCAGCGTCTTCATCTGATCGCCGGTGAAAGCGCTGATCGAGATACCGACATCCTGGATGTCCTGCTCGCGTTTCTGCGCGGTCACCACGATTTCATCGAGTACTGCGGCCTGTACCGGTACCGCAACAATCACTGCCAGCAAGCCAGCGACACAAGCATGGTTTGTCATCGGAGTCCCCCGTTTGAATTCTGCAGAACAGCAGTATCGCCCGCTCCGATACGAGCCTAGCCTGTACGCGCAGCCCGCCCATTAGCGCGCTGAACATATTCTTTCGCCAAAGCGGCAATGCTCGCGGCCCCTGCTGCTATAGTCTTGCACTGCATGAAAACCCCCAAAGGCCTCGAGCCACTGATTGAAGACGGCGTGATCAGCAACGTGATCCGTTCCCTGAAGAGCGGCAAGGAAGCTTCGGTATACGTCGTGCAATGCGGTCCGGATCTGCGCTGTGCCAAGGTCTACAAGGACATGGGCCAACGCAGCTTCCAGCAGCGCGCGCAATACCAGGAAGGCCGCAAGGTGCGCGGCAGCCGGCAAGCCCGCGCCATGCGCCGCAGTACGAGCTGGGGTCGCAAGGAACAGGAAACCGCCTGGAAAAACACGGAAGTGGATGCCCTCTATCAGCTGGCGGAGGCAGGCGTGCGGGTACCCGCCCCGTTCGGCTTCTTCAATGGCGTGCTGGTGATGGAACTGATCACCGGTGCCGACGGTGGCTCCGCACCAAACCTTGGCGAGGTCGAGCTTTCAGCAGAACAGGCCCGCGACTATCACCGCTTTCTGATCGGCCAGATCGTGCGCATGTTGTGCGCCGGCCTGATCCACGGCGATCTTTCCGAATACAACATTCTGGTCGCGGCCGACGGACCGGTGATCATCGATCTGCCCCAGGTGGTGAACGCCTCCGGCAACAACAATGCCCAGGCGATGCTCGCGCGCGACGTCAACAACGTCACCGCCACGCTCGGCCGCTTTGCACCGGAACTGCTGACCACCCGCTACGCTGAAGAAATGTGGTCGCTCTACGAGCAGGGCCTGTTGCAGCCAGACAGCGTGCTCAGCGGCGAGTTCGTGCGCAGCGAAGTCGCCGCCGACGTAGCCGCCACCCTGCTCGCCATCGAGGACGCGCGCGAAGAAGCCGTGCGCCGTCAGCAAGGCCGTGAAGCAGCGGAGCAGGCATGAGCATCGAACTGACCGCCCACGAGGCACGCGTCATCGGCTGCCTGATGGACAAGGAAGTCACCACACCCGAGCAATATCCGCTGTCGCTCAACGCGCTGACCAACGCCTGCAACCAGAAGAGCAACCGCGATCCGGTGCTCGACCTCGATGAGACCACGGTCCAGCAGGTTCTGGATGGACTGCTGAAGAGGCATCTGGTCAGTGACCGCTCCGGCTACGGCGGGCGGGTGACAAAGTACAAACAGGTGTTCTGCAACATGGAGTTCGGGCCGCTGCAGTTCACGGCCATCGAACGGGCGATCATCTGCGAACTGCTGGTGCGCGGAGCGCAGACACCCGGTGAGTTGCGCACCCGTTGCAGCCGCATGGCCCCCATTGCCGAGGTTGGCGACGTCGAAGCCGCCCTGCACAGCCTCGCCGAAAATGTCAGTGGACCCTTCGTCGTGAAGCTTGCGCGTCTGCCGGGAGCGCGGGACGCGCGCTGGGCCCATCTGCTGAGTGGCGAAGTGCTTGTCACACAAGCTGCAGACGACGCGGTGGCAAGTACCGCGCCACGCAGTGGACTCACCGAGCGGGTGCAGCAGCTGGAGGCGCAGGTCGCAAGCCTGCAGCAGGCTCTGGACGAACTGCGGAGCAGATTCCCGACCTGAGGTCCGGAATGGCGTGTTGACCGTGAACGGCCGCAAACTGAATCGGTGACTCATGCAAATAGACCTCATCCTGCAACCGCATTTTTCGGCCGATGAAGTGGCGCGACTGGGCGCGCTGGCCGAGAGCGTGGGCATCCACGGCGTGTGGGCCACCAATCATCTGGATGGCCGCGACCCCTTCGTCAACTTCGTGCCGCTCGCCGCGCAAACCACCCGACTGCACATGGGTCCCACCGCGCTGAGTCCCTTCGAAGTGCACCCGGTAAAGATGGCGAACCTGTTGCTCACCCTCAACGAGATATCGAGGGGCCGGGCGCAGATTGCGGTCGGCGGTGGTGGCGGCACACTGCAGACGATGAAGATCAAACCGGCACGCATGGTGCGCGCCGTGCGCGAGTGCCTGGAAATCCTGCACCTCGTGGCCTCAGGCAAGCCCGTCTCCTACGACGGCGAGCTGTTCCACATGCAGTGGCTCAACGCAAACTGGGCGAAGTCCAGGCCGCCGGCGATCTATGCTGCGTCGAATGGCCCGCAGATGCTGAAAATGGGCGCACGTTATGCCGACGGCATCATGACCAGCGACTTCACCGTCTCACGACTGCGCTGGGCACGTGAAATCATCGACCCGGTACTCAAGGCCGCCGGCCGCGATCCGGCCAGCTTCCCCTTCCTCAATTTCTGGGCCTGGCATGTCAAGCACAGCCGCGAGGAAGCGCGGCGCGAGGCGCGCACCTATCTGATGGCGCGCGGCACGATCTGGGAGCCCTACATCCACGACGTCGTGAGCGCTGAAGAAGCAGCGCTGGTCGCACGGCACTACCCCGCCTTCATCAAGGCCTACAACCGCCGCTCGCCCGACATTGAGGGCGTGCCGGAAGCACTGCTGGATAAGATCGTCGACCGCGGCGTCAGTGCCTGCGGCGTGGCAGAGATCGACGGTGAGATCGAACGCCTGCGGGACATGCGCCGCGCGGGCGCCACCGGTGTGGTGCTGTGTCTGTACAACGACCCCGAGGCGTCGATCCGGATGATCGGCGAGCGGGTGGTGCCGGCGTTGCGGGAAGCCTAAACCGCCACTTCCGCCGACGTCTCCACAAACTGCAGCTCCGCGAATCGCGCATACAGCGGGTCGCGCTGCACAAGTTCGTCGTGGGTACCGATGTCGACGATACGGCCCTGGTTGATGACGACGATGCGATCGGCTTTCAGCACGGTGGCAAGGCGATGCGCGATGATGATCGTGGTGCGATCCTGCATCAGGCGGTCGAGCGCCGTCTGCAGCAGGCGCTCGTTCTCGGCGTCCAGCGAACTGGTGGCCTCGTCGAGCAGCAGGATGGACGGGTTCTTGAGGATGGCGCGCGCAATCGCCATGCGCTGCCGCTGCCCGCCGGACAGGCGCGTGCCGCGCTCGCCGACATAAGTGTCGTAACCCTGCGGCAGCTCGCGGATGAACTCGTCGGCTACCGCCAGCCGCGCG
>JBIJCV010000164.1:0-4706 GCA_044344525.1 Gammaproteobacteria bacterium
CATCGCCAGCAGCGAAGCGCGGGTGCCGAGTTTGAGTATGCGCTGCATCGCGCCCGCCTCAGGCCCGCGCCGAAATCAGCACTGGCAGGACATCATCATTCGACTGCAGTGTCGGAAAACGTGCGCCGGCCAATTCTGCACAGGCGGCGCGTGCGCGCACCAGTTGCAGCGAGGCGATGTTTGCCCGCGCTTCAGCCGCGCTGAGGATGTCGTCCAGGTCAAATGCAGTCTCCACACCGGCCCATCGCAAGGCCTCGCTGCGCCGCTGACCCAGATGCAGCAGGCTGCGTACACCGCCGTGGCTGATGCGGCGTTGCCAGTCGGCATCATGTGCTGTGTCGGCTGGTGTGGTGAAGATGATGTGCTGTGCCCAGCGAGCCGCGATGTCGGCCTGCGCAGTGCTGAACCAGCGATCGATGCCGTCGGGTGGTGTGACCGGGCGGTGATTCCAGGCGCCTGTTTCAGCCGCGCGGAACAACGGCAGTATCGAGCGGGCCAGTTCACCCGTGCCCACGAACAGTACGCGGGCACCGCGTGCAGGCATCAGCAAGCGACGGGCCAGACTGCCCCAGGAGTTGCCACCCACGCCCTGCAGATGCTGCTGACGGATGCAGCGCGCGTCGCTGAGCAGCGACTCGACGATGGGCGACAGCGGTTGCGTGATGCTGGCGGGCAGATTGTGCAGCGACTCTTGCCAGGCGCGCCTGAACTGGCCGAACACATTGGTCTCGCCGCAGACGGCGCTGCGCAGGCCAGTGATGATTTCCAGCAGCAGGCGGTAGGCCTGCACACCGCAATACATTTCCATGGTCGCGGCGCTGGCCGGATCGATGACCGGTCTGGGCCCCGTGCCGAACAGCAACTGGCGCATGCAGGTGTCCACCAGCACACCTGATGTGTGCATGGGCAACAGACTTTTTGCTGGCAAACCGGCGGCACCGGCCTGGTGTGGCCAGTGCAGCAGCCACAGCCTGTCGATCGTCAGCTTGTGGCAAATCTCAGGCACGCTTGCCGCCACTCTCGATGGCCGCCAGCCATTCGTCATCCGAACCTTCCGGAATTTCCTGGAACAGGAAGCTGCTGAGATAGCGCTCGCCGGTATCCGGCAGCATGGTGAGCAGCACGGAGCCCGGCTCGGCGCGTGCAGCGACCTTCAGCGCAGCAGCCAGCGTGGCACCCGCCGACAGGCCGACGAAAATGCCTTCTTCGCGTGCCAGACGCAGGGCGGTGTCCTTGCCTTCCTCGTCGGACACGGTCACCAGTTCGTCGTAAATCGCCGGGTTGAGCACGGCGGGAATGAAGTCGGGCGTCCAGCCCTGGATCTTGTGCGGCTTCCACTCCTGGCCGCCGAGCAGCGATGCGCCAACCGGTTCGGTGGCGACGACCCGCACTTCCGGTCGTGCCGCCTTGATGATTTCGCCGGCGCCGGTCATCGTGCCACCGGTGCCCCAGCCGGTAATCCAGTAATCGAGCCGCCGGCCGGCAAAGTCCTGCAGGATTTCCGGTCCAGTCGTCTGCCGGTGGTACGCGGGGTTGGCCGGATTCTCGAACTGCCGGGCGAGAAACCAGCCGTGTTTGCGCGCCAGTTCGTCAGCCCGCCGCACCATCTCCGTGCCGCGCCCGGCCGCCGGCGTGAGGATCACCTTCGCACCGTAGGCGCGCATGATCTTGCGGCGTTCGATCGAGAAGGTTTCGACCATCACGGCGACAAAGGGATAACCCTTGACCGCGCAGACCATCGCCAGTGCGATGCCGGTATTGCCGGAGGTGGCTTCGATGACGGTCTGCCCCGGCTTCAGCGCACCGCTCCGCTCGGCATCCGTGATGATCGCGTAGGCCAGACGATCCTTGACCGAACCACCGGGATTGAAGGCCTCGGCCTTGACGTACATCTCTACATGCTTTGGCGCGAGACGGTTCAGGCGGATGACCGGCGTGTTGCCGATGGTGCTGAGGATATGGTCGTGGATCATGAGTCTGCTCCCGGAAATGTGTTTGGAGTTTACTGCAGGTCGCCTGGCCTGATCTCACCCGGCCTGAGTTCAAGGCTGGGTCGGGGTGTTGGTCCCGCTGGCGTATACCAGCCGAGGTGCCCGGCCAGTGCGACGACTTCGCCCACATAGAGCAGTGCCGGTGAGCCGATGCCCGCATCGGCGCTGCGCTGCGCGATGTCTGCGAGGGTGCCGCTGATCAGGCGCTGCTGCGGCGTGGTGCCGGCGATCACCACGGCCGCAGGGGTCTCACCGGCGCGACCGTGTGCCATGAGCTCAGCGGCAATGCCGGCGAGCTTGCGGCCACTCATATAGATGACCAGCGTCTGCCTGAGTGCAGCGAGTGCGGCCCAGTCGGGTTCATCCTTCGCTGCTGAGCTGTCGGGCCCGAGGTGTCCGGTCACAATAGTGACAGCCTGAGCCAGACCGCGGTGAGTCAGCGGAATGCCTGCATAGGCGCCGCAGCCGTTGGCTGCCGTGATCCCGGGGATCACCTGAAAGGGCAGGCCGGCTTGCGCCAGCACCTCAGCTTCCTCGCTGCCCCGGCCAAAAACATAGGGGTCGCCACCCTTGAGGCGGCAAACGCGCTTGCCGCTTCGGACCCGCGCGAGCAGCAAGGCATTGATCTGTTCCTGGCTCGTACCCGGACCGCCCCCGGTCTTGCCCACATCGATGATCTCGGCATCGCGGCGCGCAAAGGCCAGCAGTTCCGGCGCGACCAGACGGTCGTGCAACACCACATCGGCGTGCTGCAGCAGATGAAAACCGCGCAGGCTGAGCAGTTCGGGATCGCCGGGTCCGGCGCCGACCAGCCAGGCTTCGCCGTTTGAGTTGCCTGCATCAGTCTGCTGATCGAGTGCGCTTTGCAGCGCTTCGTCAGCGTCCTGCATCCGGCCGGCCAGAACGTGGCCGCTGAGAGTGCCGGTGAAGGCCCGTTCCCAGAAGCGGCGCCGGGCAGCGAGATCAGGTAACCGTGCCTTGAGCGTATCGCGCCACTGTCCCGCCCAACCGGCCAGTTCACCCAGACGCATTGGCAGCCAGCGTTCAAGCTGCTGGCGCAGCATCCGCGCGAGTACCGGCGCACGCCCGCCACTGGAGACGGCAATGATGAGCGGCGAGCGATCCACGATCGAAGGACTGATGAAGCTCGAGTGCGCCGGATCGTCCACCACATTGCAGAGGCGTAACGACTGGCGTGCGACAGCGGCAACGGCATGATTCACCGCACGATCGCTGGTGGCGGCGATCACCAGCAGATGCGTGTCGATCAGCGTCGCATCGAAAGAGCGCAGCGCAACCGCGATGCGCTGCGCAACCAGCAGTGCCTGCAGGCCGGCAGTCAGTTGCGGGCTGTTGACGGTGACGGCAGCGCCGGTGGCGAGTAGCTGCCGTACCTTGCGCTCGGCCACATCGCCACCGCCGACCACGAGACAGGCCTGGCCCTTGAGGGTGACGAAGATCGGTAACTGGTCCATTGGGATCCTGGCCATGAAGTCCCGACAGCAGTAATCAGGGACCGGATTGGTACGATATCGCTGCGACCAGCCGGAAAAAAATAGTTATTCCTTCTGCATAAATCGCTGGCCAGCATAACCGGCCGGGCCTCATTCCCGATCCCTCAGGGTTGACAGCCACTTGTAACCAATGGCTATATAAGCGCGGTCAGTCCCGCCGAGCATTTCCCGATCCCATGACTCTGCAGCAGCTCAAATACCTGGTCGCCATCGCCGACAGCGGTCTTAACATAACGGCGGCAGCAGAGCGGCTGTATACCAGCCAGCCGGGGATCAGCAAGCAACTCAAACTGCTCGAACAGGAGCTCGGCGTGCAGCTCTTCACGCGCAAGGGCAAGAGCCTCACCGCGATCACGCCGGCGGGCAAGGATGTCATCGGCCGCGCCCGCCGCATCATGCGTGAAGTGGAAAATATCCGTAACCTGGCCAGCGATCTCTCCGGCGAGCAGGAGGGCACGCTGTCCATCGCCACCACCCACACCCAGGCGCGGCACGTGCTGCCGGATGTGATCAGGGAATTTCGCGAGCGCTATCCGAAGATCAACCTCGAACTCCATCAGGGCACTTCGGAGCAGATCGCCGAACTGGTGGCTGCGAATCGCGTGGATTTCGCCATCGCAACCGGTTCGCGCCAGTTGTTTCCGGGCCTGGTGCTGCTGCCGTGTTACAGCTGGGACCGCATCGTGCTGGTGCCCAACGGCCATCCGCTCACCGGCAGCAAGGAACTGAACCTGCGCGCGCTGGCCGGCTATCCACTGGTGACCTACGTGTTTGGTGCCACCGGTGAATCCTCGCTGAAGAAAGCCTTTGCGCAGCAGGGACTCGAACCGAACGTGGTGTTTACCGCACGTGATGCCGACATCATCAAGACCTATGTGCGCATGGGCATGGGCGTGGGCATCGTCGCGCCGATGGCCTACGAATGTCAGGATCAGAAAGACCTCACCGCGCTGTCTGCGGCCGGATTGTTCCCGCGCGTCACCACCTGGCTGGGCTTTCGCCGCGATTCAGTGTTGCGTCGTTACATGGTGGATTTCATCGCGCTGTTTGCTCCACACCTCACGCCGCAGATCACCCGCAAGGTGGCGCAGCTGACCACGCAGGCCGAGGTCGATGCGCTGTTTGATGAAGCGCAGCTGCCGATGCGCGGCGGCTGCGAGGAAGCGCCCGGAGCGGTGGCCCGGCTCTAGCCGCCGCAGCC
>JBIJCV010000165.1:0-4660 GCA_044344525.1 Gammaproteobacteria bacterium
ATCTGGCCACGGTGGCGCGTTGCGAGTTCTGTCATACGCCCAAGGATCCGCGGTCCATGAAGGGCTTTGAAGGGCGCGAGTTCTCCGGTGGCATGCCGTTCTTTCTGAACGGTCGCACCATGTACACGATGAATCTCACGCCGCACGAAAGCGGCCTCGGCAGCTGGACGAGGGAACAGTTCATTCAGCTTTTCAAGTCGCGCGTTGCCCGTGTCGAGACCGAGCCGACCGCCAACACGCTCATGAACTGGAATGCCTTCGGCGAAATGACCGAAGAAGACCTGGGCGCACTCTACGACTTCTTCATGACGCTGCCGCCGGTGCCGTATCAGCAGGAAGCGACCTGATTGGCGACTGACGATCCATGTCATCGATGTCATGAATGACCAGCGTCTGCGCGGTATCGGCGCGATGCTGTGTGCCGTGGCTTTCTTCGCCGGCATGGATGCGGTTCTCAAGCTGTTTGCGGCCAGTTACCCGCCGCTGCAGGTGGCTGCATTGCGCGGTGCGGCGTCGCTGCCGTACCTGTTGCTGCTGTTTGCATACACCGGCAGCTGGCGCCAGTTGCGTCCGGTGCGCTGGGGCCTGCATCTCGGTCGGGGTGTGCTGGCGCTCATCATGCTCAGCGGTTTCATCTATGCCGTGAGCCAGCTCTCGCTGGCGGACGCCTACGCGATCTTTTTTGTGGCGCCGCTGTTTGTCACCGCGCTGTCGGTGCCGATGCTCGGCGAGCACGTCGGCTGGCGACGCTGGCTCGCCATCGGTGTGGGCCTCATCGGCGTGCTCTGGATGCTGCAACCAGATGCCTCGCGCCTGAGCCTGAGTCTGCTTGGTGCGGTCGGCGCGCTGATCTCTGCTGCTGCCTACGCCGGCAGTGCGATCACCGCGCGCATGCTCACGCGCACCGATTCAACGGCCTCGATGGTGTTCTGGTTCCTGCTGCTGCTGACGGTGTTTGCCGGGTTGCTGGCCGCGCCGGACTGGGTGCCGCTCAGGCGTGAGCATTGGCTGTGGCTGGCGTTGCTTGGCCTGCTCGGCGCCTTCGGCCAGCACTTCATCACGGAGGCCTTCCGCTGTGCGCCGGCTTCAGTGGTCGCGCCCTTTGAGTACACGGCGATGCTTTGGGCCGTGGGCCTCGACTGGATATTCTGGTCAGCCCTGCCTTCAGCTCGCGTGTGGACTGGCGGGGCGCTGGTGATTGCCAGCGGTCTTTACCTGATCTGGCGTGAACGCGCGCTGCACATCGAACTTGCAGCAGTCATCGAGGCGCCAGGCACTCCGCGCTGAACCCCGAGTTGCTGGTAGCGCGCCCTGACTTGAGGACATTGGCGACCTGCAGGGCACCGAATTCGGTAAAAGCCCAGGGAAGGTAGCGGCGGCCGCCCCAGGCACTTGAGGTCACAAATTGTGACCTCAAGTTTGCCCACTCCGGCTCGTTGAGCTGGAATGCAAAATCATCCGGGAACCGGTCCCTGTTGCGCCTCAGTGCCTGCAGCAGCCTGCCATGACAGGTGGATCTCACCCACATGGGAAACCGATCCCTTTCAAGAGTTTCGTAGTATCGGGCGGCGGCTCACAGATCCTCCTGGGCCTCACGGAGGATCCGAACAGTCGGGAGCGACGAATGAGGGCCGTACGATCTGCAAGGAATCCATTTTTCACTACATCTACGGCGTTCTGCACGACCCCGTCTTTCGTGAAACGTATGCCGCGAATCTCAAGCGCGAGTTACCGCGCATCCCGTTCTATTCAGGCTTCTGGCAGTGGGCCGACTGGGGCAAGGCGCTGATGGACCTGCACATCGGGTACGAGCAGGTGACGCCCTTCCTGCTGGTCCGCACTGACGTGCCTGACGAGAAGGCGCGCCGCGCCCACCAGTCACCCAAGGCGCTGCTGCGTGCCAACAGGGAAGCGGGCAGTATTTCGCTCGACAGCGAGACCACCCTCACCGGCATCCCGCCAGAGGCCTGGGACTACAAGCTCGGCAACCGCAGCGCTCTTGAATGGGTTCTCGACCAGTACAAGGAGAAGAAGCCGCGGGATCCCACCATCCGCGAGAAGTTCAACACCTACCGTTTCGCGGACTACAAGGACAAGGTCATCGACTTGCTTGGGCGCGTGACCACGGTCAGCATGGAAACCGTGAAGATTGTCGAACAGATGAGGCGTACTGCATCGCGTTGAGAGGTTCGACGGGCCAGGGACTGTTAGATCCGTCCCGACCTCACCCCGCGGGGCGGTCGCCTGTGAAGTCGCGCTTATTTGTGCTGTTGCACGACAACGACCGACTGTTCAACTCTCCCGCATGAGCTGCTGATACCAGCGGCGGAAGGCGATGCTCGGAGCATCGGTGGCCACGGAGATCTCCTCACCCGGGTCCGGCACGGGGCCAGACTGCGATTCCACCACGGCGCGGTCCTCGCTGAGGATCACGTTGTCGATTCCTGCCTGGCGTCGCGACCAGTCGATCGCCTCGGTATCGGGCCCGAGGCGGCGCACGGTCATCACCCGGGTCCGCAGGGCATTTACCGGGATCGCAAAGACATGAAGGTTCGCCTCGTTGCCTGCTCCGAAGTGCAGCACGGAGAGATTCGGCTGGTACCAGTCAAGGCGAAACCCGCCGCCGCGCCGGCCGATGCCGTTGACCGTGTGGAATCCCCACTCGGTCGGTGTCACGTCCGAGTAGGCGACCGCGCCGCCCTCGGCGTAGCGCAGCGTGTAGGCGCCGATCGTGTCCTCGTGCACATAGGAAGGATGGGCGTAATCGATGAAGTTCTCGATCGCCCGCGTCCAGTGCGCCTGCCACTCCTGGGTGTAGGTGCCGTACTGGCTGGCCGGCCCCTCCAGCGAGGCGGGCAGCGCCGGTTGCATCGGAGCCTCGATACCGGTGTATACCCAGACTGCGCCGGCGAGCGCGCGCGCCGGGACGGCAGTCGCGCGGATGCGCTCAAGCGCATGCTCGTCGAGATCGTTGAGCGGTACGCGCCTGCATCGGCCATCGCCGCTGAAACGCCAGCCGTGGTAGGGGCAGCGCAGGTTGCCATCATCCATGACCCGTCCGCGCGACAGTTGCGCACTGCGATGCGGGCAGCGGTCCAGCAGGGCATGCCAGGCGCCCTCGGCGTCCTGGAAGATGGCCAGCTGTTCGCCGGCAACCTCCACCGCGCAGGGGTTTGTGTGGATATCAGCGAGTGCAATGGCGGGCGTCCACTGCCCCGGCATGACGCCGAACAGTCGCGGGTCACTCGCTCGACGCACTCAGTCACCCATTCCGCGAATAACCAGGTTCGGCAGCAGCGCATCGTCCCAGTCCTGACGCAGCGGGCCGGTGGTGACGATCACCAGTTGTTTCGAGGGCACGATGTACACGCGCTGGCCGCCGAAGCCATCGAAATAGATCACATCGGTTGCGGCGAAGGGCTCGGCGTGGAATGCGCTTGCCGATGACTTGCGGTTGTAGCGGCGATTCTTCTCGTAGGTGGTGCCGAGCCAGGTGAGATAGCCGTAGTTCGGATTCTGTGCGCTGGGCGTGATGATGTCCCGCATCCACTGTTCAGGCACGAGCTGCCGGTCGCCGACCCGGCCGTGATTCAGATGCAGCAGTCCGATGCGCAGCCAGGCCCGCGCCGTGGTGTCGAGGCAGCAGAAGGTGCGCGGTGTGCGCGTCGCTTCGGTGTCGAGCAGTACCGTCGCATCGTCATCGCTGACATGGCGCCAAAGATTCTGCGCCAGGTAGTCGGCATAGCTCATCCCGGAGGCCCGCTGCAGCAGGATGCCAAGCACCTCGGGATTGATGTTCGTGTAGTCGAATTGCGAGCCGGGCGGGGCGAGCACACCCTGCTCGAAAGTGATCTGTTCCAGCTTGTCGCCGATGGTCATGTCGATCACGGCCGGAAAGCCCGGAAAGTCGATACCGCTGGACTGCTGCAGCATCTGCCGGATGGTGATGTGGCGGCGCTCATCGCCTGCCCATTCCTCGATGTAGTTGGCCGCCGGATCATCGACCGATTTGATCAGGCCCTGCTCGATGGCGATGCCGACCAGGATCGCCAGCACTGACTTGTGCATGGACTGCGTGGAGGTGAAGGATTTGGCGTCGTGGCCCGGCCAGTACTGTTCCAGCTGCAGCGCGCCGCCTTGCCAGACGAGCAGTGAATAAGCCTCGGTCTCTGCAGCGGCCTTGATCGCCGCCTCAAGCACAGACGCCGGAATCGTGCGCTCCGATTCAGTCGCAACCACCAGCGCCGGTACCGGCCCGCCGCGCACCGGATCCGTCGGCCCCTGGCTGCCGCCGAAGGGCAGGCCGAGCAACCGCGTGGTCAGCACCGGCTTGGCGATGAACGCTGCGAGCAGGGCGAGGACGATGAGGGCCAGCAGGCCGAGCGCGAGGCGTTTGAGGAAGCGAAGCATTTTAAAGGTGCCGGAGGATTTGACAGCTTGATTGTGCCAGATCAACGGTGCCGGAACATTTGCTTTCCGGGCGATTCGTGCAGCGCCGTGTGCACTTCCAGTCAGATAATCAAACGGCTCGGCAGCGGTTCCAGGCGTCCAGCGCGGCTATCTTGTAGGCCTCGGCGAAGGTGGGGTAATTGAACACGGCGCCGACGAAGTATTCGAGGGTGCCGTTGTGGGCGATGACGGCCTGGCCGATGTGGATGAG
>JBIJCV010000166.1:0-4647 GCA_044344525.1 Gammaproteobacteria bacterium
AGTTCTTCGTCTACACCCGGCGGTCGCGCACCGGGCCTGGTCGATTCACCGCCGATATCAAGTATGTCTGCCCCTTCAGCGATGAGTTTCAGACCATGCGCAACGGCCGAGTCAGTCAGGCGATAAAGGCCACCGTCCCAGAAGGAATCCGGGGTGACGTTCAGAATACCCATGATCAGGCAGTGACGGACTGCGGGACCGGAATCTGACAGGAAAGGAATCATCCGGCGCAGTCGGCTGCGGTAAACCAGCTGGCCGGAGATGAACTGTTACAGCGCTTGGCTACCGGCTCAGCTGCGGGTCCGATGTTGGCTGGCAGGCTCACCAATCCCTGGCTCACCACCCTTGTTCGCACTACCGGCAACCGTCGCCGGAGCACCCGGACCACCACTGCTATCCCAGCCTTCCGGAGGGCGCGGCTCGCGGCCTGCCATGATGTCCTTGATCTGCGACTCATCAATCGTTTCAAACTTCATCAGCGCATCCGACATGGCATGCAACTTGTCGATGTGGCTGGTGAGAATTCCCGCTGCCCGCCGATAATTCGTATCGATGATATTGCGGACCTCCTCGTCTATCGCATGGATGGTCCCGTCAGACACCTGCTTGTGGCTGGTGATGCTGCGACCGAGAAACACCTCGCCATCCTCTTCCGTATAGGTCAACGGCCCGAGTCGCTCCGACAAGCCCCATTTCGTGACCATGTTTCGGGCAATATCCGTGGCCCGCTCGATGTCATTCGAAGCACCGGTGGTCACCGCATCGTTGCCAAACACCAGTTCTTCGGCAATACGTCCACCGAACAGGCTGGATATCTGGCTGTTGAGGCGCCGCTTGCTGTAGCTGTAGCGATCTTCCTCGGGCAGAAACATGGTGACCCCGAGTGCACGGCCGCGGGGAATAATGCTGACCTTGTAGACAGGATCATGGTCAGGAACCGTAAGCCCGACAATCGCGTGCCCAGCTTCGTGATAAGCCGTCAGGCGACGCTCGGATTCGTTCATCACCATTGAGCGCCGTTCAGCGCCCATCATGATCTTGTCCTTGGCTTTCTCGAACTCGTCCATGGTTACCGTGCGCCGGTTGGCGCGGGCGGCAAACAACGCTGCTTCATTCACCAGGTTGGCAAGATCGGCACCCGAAAAACCCGGCGTACCGCGTGCGATCACGCCCGGTCGCACATCATCAGACAGCGGCACCTTGCGCATATGGACTTTCAGGATCTGCTCACGGCCGCGCACGTCGGGCAATGGCACCACGACCTGCCGGTCGAAGCGACCCGGACGAAGCAATGCGGGATCCAGCACGTCGGGACGATTGGTAGCAGCAATGACGATGACACCTTCGCTGCCCTCAAAGCCATCCATCTCGACCAGCAACTGATTCAACGTCTGTTCGCGCTCATCGTGACCGCCACCAAGCCCGGCACCGCGATGTCGCCCGACAGCGTCGATCTCATCGATGAATATGATGCATGGCGCATGCTTCTTGGCCTGTTCAAACATGTCCCGAACCCGGGATGCGCCTACGCCAACGAACATCTCGACGAAATCCGAACCCGAAATGGTAAAGAACGGCACCTTCGCTTCACCGGCGATGGCTCGCGCAAGCAGAGTCTTGCCGGTACCCGGCGACCCAACCATCAGCACGCCCTTGGGAATCTTGCCGCCAAGGCGCTGGAACTTGGCCGGGTCCTTGAGAAACTCGACGATCTCTACAACTTCATTCTTGGCCTCTTCGACACCGGCCACATCAGCAAAGGTGACTTTGATCTGGTCTTCACTGAGCAGCCTTGCCTTGCTCTTGCCGAATGACATCGCGCCCCGGCCGCCCCCGCCGCCCTGCATCTGGCGCATGAAGTAGACCCAGACGCCGATCAGCAGAAGAACGGGAAAGGAATTGATGAACAGACTGACCAGAATGCTCTGGGTCTTGGGTGCCGACGCGCTGATGCGGACGTTGTTCCTCTTGAGTTCACCGATCAGCGCCGTATTGTCGGTCTCCGGGCTATAGGTGGTGAACCTGTCACCAGTGCCCCTGGAGCCCTGGATGGTGTCGCCCTCAAAGACGACCTGATCCACCTGGCCAGTGCTTACCATATCCAGAAACTCGGAATACTCGACAGTGTCGGACTGACGGCTACCCGTGCTGAAACTCTGGAAGACCGTCAGCAATACGATAGCGATGACGATCCAGAGGATGATGTTCTTGGCAAGATCATTGAGCACGTGGGGAACCCTCTTGGAAACCTGACCGCCAAAGTTTTGACGGTATTCTGTTTAGACCCTACTACAACCGAAAGTTTCTTGCTACCAGATACGTCTCCCGGTTTCCGGCCCGGGACGCTGGCGGCTTTCGCATCCGAACTGACTCAAAACGCGCGCGGACCGCGTTGATGTACTCCTGGAAGCCCTCGCCCTGGAACAGCTTTACCACCATATTGCCCCGCTCGCGCAGGACCTGGCCCGCAAAGTCGAGGACAAGCTCAGCCAGATACATGCTGCGTGGCTGATCTACGGTGCGCATACCGCTCATATTGGGTGAAAGATCCGACAATACAAGATCGACCTTGGCAGGCCCGAGCACACCGAGCAGGGTCTGCAGGACAGCATCTTCGCGGAAATCGCCCTGCAGAACCTCTACCCCCGGCAGGGGTGGCATCTCCAGCAGGTCAAGGGCGACGACCCGCCCGCGCGGCCCCACGATCGAAGCCGCATACTGACTCCAGGCACCGGGTGCCGCACCCAGATCGACAACGATGCTGCCGGGCGCCATGAGCTTTTCAATCCGCTGCAACTCGGACAGCTTGAAGATCGCCCGGGACCGCCAGCCCTCCGCTTGCGCCTTGCGCACGAAGGGATCCCGCGCCTGCCTCTGCTTCCAGCGTGCGCTAGAGGTGCTCTTGGCCACCTGACACCGCGATACAGCAACCGTTCACAGGTACTCGATCCGCATGATCTCGTAATTACGCTCGCCGCCCGGCGCCATCATCGAAACCAGGTCACCTTCGTTGCGCCCGATCAGGGCCCGTGCGAGTGGTGAAGAAATGGAAATCAGACCGGTCTTCATGTCTGCTTCATATTCGCCCACGATGCGATAACAGATTTCCCGGCCATCATCCTCGTCTACGAGATTTACGGTCGCACCGAAAACGATTTTTTTCGTGCCAGCCAGCCGTGCCACGTCGATGATTTCAGCCGTCGAGAGCAGCATCTCAAGCTCGCGGATCCGGCCCTCAATGAAGCCCTGCTCTTCCTTGGCCGCGTGATACTCGGCATTTTCCTTGAGATCACCGTGGGCCCGGGCCTCGGAAATCGCCTTGATCACCCTGGGCCGGGATTCGGTTTTCAGGATACGGATCTCGTCGCGGAGCTTCTCCGACCCAACGGCCGTAATCGGAACTCTCTTCACAGCACAACTCCCGCATGCAGATCCTGCAGCCGGTTGACACTGCCGCCCTCGAGATGATCCAGGGCGTAACTCGTGGCAATCGCTGCCGGCATGGTCGTGTAATAGGTGACTTTCCTGTGCACCGCTGCCGTGCGGATCGAGTGTGACTCGCGAATGGCCTGCTTGCCTTCAGTCGTATTGACGATGAAATGGATCTCATCGTTCTTGATCATGTCCACCACATGCGGACGTCCCTCGCGAACCTTGTTCACCCGGCGACAGGCTACACCCGCCGCGGCGAGCGCCACAGCCGTACCACCGGTCGCAATCAGGTCAAAGCCACGATCCAGCAACAGCTTGCCGAGCTTCACCGCGGCCGGCTTGTCCCGGTCGCGCACCGACAGGAATGCGGTACCCCGCTGGGGCAGCACCACACCGGAGGCAATCTGCGCTTTGGCATAGGCCTCGGCAAAGGTGCGCCCAGTACCCATCACCTCGCCCGTCGATTTCATTTCCGGGCCGAGGATCGGATCAGCGTCAGGAAATTTCCCGAACGGAAACACGGCTTCCTTCACGGAGAAAAATCCCGGCACGATCTGTACGGTAGCGCCCTGCTCCGCAAGGGAAACGTTCAGCATGGTCTTTGCAGCCACCTTGGCGAGCGGCAGACCGATGGCCTTGGAAACAAAAGGTACCGTACGCGATGCCCGCGGATTGACCTCAAGCAGATAGACCAGCCCGTTTTGAATGGCAAACTGCGTATTCATCAGGCCAACGACATTGAGTGCCCTGGCCAGCCTGGTAACCTGATCGATCAGCTCAGCCTGCGTTTCCGCACTCAGCGTTGCCGGCGGCAGCGAACAGCCCGAGTCACCCGAATGAATACCGGCCTGCTCGATATGCTCCATGATCCCGCCGATCAGAATATCCTTTCCATCGCTCACCAGATCAACATCAACCTCGACGGCCTGATCGAGAAAGCGGTCCAGCAACACCGGGCTGTCGTTGGACACATTGACCGCATCTTTCATGTAGGCGCGCAGGTCATCTTCGTTATGCACGACTTCCATCGCCCGACCGCCAAGCACGAACGATGGACGGATCACCAGCGGGAAGCCCACATCAGCGGCACGACGCACGGCTTCCTCCGGTGTGCGCGCTGTACAGTTTGGTGGCTGTCTGAGCCCTAGCCGCTGCACGAGCTGCTGAAACAGTTCACGGTCCTCCGCAATATCGATCGAAGCCGGACTGGTGCCG
>JBIJCV010000167.1:0-4641 GCA_044344525.1 Gammaproteobacteria bacterium
TGGCCGCGCACCCCGGAATCATCGGCATCAAGGAAGCGACCGGCGATCTGGCGCGGCTGCGACCATTACGCCAAGCCTGTGGCGATGATTTCCTGCTGTTCAGCGGTGACGATGCGACGGGCTGCGAGTTCATGCTGCAGGGCGGGCAGGGGGTCATCTCGGTGACCTCCAATGTGGCGCCGGCGCTGATGGCCGGTATGTGTAAAGCGGCACTGAAGGGCGATCGGGCGCTGGCAACCGGGCTCGACGAGCGGCTTGCAGCTCTGCATCAGGATTTGTTCATCGAGTCGAACCCGATTCCGGTGAAGTGGGCTCTGGAACGCCTCGGCCTGATTCCGGGCGGTCTGCGTTTGCCGCTTACCGCGCTCAGTGCCGGCTGTCAGCCGGCTGTAGAAGCCGCCATGCGTCGCGCCGGTGTGCTCGATCAGTTGGCTGGCGTCGGCAGGGGAGCTGGCTGAGTTGTCGATCAGGGTCGGGTTCGTTGCGCTGCTGTCTGTAGCCGTATTGGCAGGCTGTTTTTCCTCTTCGCCGGACAAGCGTTGCGCGAAGCCGAAGGAGTATCAGAAGAGCACCAGTCTGCCGGATCTGAAGATCCCCGAGGGGCTCGAAGCACCGGACCATTCCGCGACCATGGTGGTCCCGCCTGTGCCGCCTGCCGACCAGGGCGGCGTGATCAGCGACTGCCTGGACCGGCCGCCTGATTACTTTCGCAAAGAGAAAGCTGCCAACTGAGACGGCGATACATTGAAGCGCTGACCGCAACGGGCTACCCTTGCCACCCGTTTCCAGCCGAACAGACGATCCGGAGAGGTGGCCGAGTGGCTGAAGGCGCCCGCTTGGAAAGCGTGTTTACGGTAACCCCGTAACGTGGGTTCGAATCCCACCCTCTCCGCCACTAACGAGAAGGGGCCAGTGCAGGCTCCTTGCGCATTCAGCGGTGCGCTTCAGCCAGGGTATTCCGCAACCCCCGCCAGACCCAGTCGCGGTACCACGCCCTTCGGTGTGTCCTTCACTCCAGTACCGCTGTCGATCATGCCGAGGATTTCACCGGTTTCCATGCAGACCTTGGCCATCATGCCGGTGAAGAAATTGGTGGTGACGAAAGACTTCTGGTCTGCGCCGGGCTGGATCATCGCCCAGCCATAAGCGGGCAACGGGTATTCACGCAGCACTTCGCCGGCTTCGTTGAGTACCTCGACCGTCTCGCCACGGGTCAGCAGCAGGCGGCCGTCGCGCAGGTAGGCGACGGCGATGGCCCAGACGCGATCCATCTCGAAAGGCTTGGTTTCTCCGGGGCAGACTTTCAGGTCGGGCATCTGCTTGCCGGTCTTGATATTGAAGCGCATGACCCGCTTGCCGGTCTCGGTGGTGTAGGTCACATACTCTTCAGACGGGTGCACGGTCATGTGCGTGATGCCCTTGAAGCCGAAGGGCTCGGGCGCCGTCTCCGGCGTCCACTCGTTGAGCAGTTTGCCGTCGCTGGTGAAGCGATACAGCTTGCCCTGGCCGATCAATCCATTGGTACCGGGTATGGAGCGGATACAGGTGCCCGGCGGCGGTGTGTTGCCCTTGAAGTAGTCGGCCAGCAGGATGGTCCCGTCAGACAGAAAGCAGGGGCTTGCGAGCCCCACATCGGCAAATCGTGTCTCGGGCAGCAAGGTACCTGATGGATTTACCTGCACGAGGTGATGTCCCTGGCAATCGCAGCCCCAGAGCGTGCCATCCGGGGCGAAGCGCAGATGTACGATCAGATGGCTGGTGAAGCCGATCCACAGCACGCCCTTGTATTGCATATGCCGGTCGTACTGAACGATGCGCCCGACGCCGGCGTGATTGTCGTGTGGATTATTCAGATAGGTGCAGCTGAGAAAAATATCGCCCTTCTCAAACGGCCTGATGGTTGATGTGGTCGGCGGGGTTGGCAGCGTTTCACCGTCCCAGCCGGCATAGATCCGTTCGCAGATATCCTTTGGTACCGGCTTGACCGCCGCCATGAATTTGGGCTGGCCGGTTTCAGCGCGGTCGCCTTTTACCGTTTCGATTTTTGTCGCGTCGCTGCTCATCGTTGAGATTTCCTGTGTATCAGGCCACAAAGCCGAAGTAGTACAGCGGTGGCGATGTGACTCCGGCCATGATCATGCAGATCATGCCGGCGCGACCAAAGATCCGGTGGGTCCTGCTGAACTTGTTTGGCGTGGGTGGGTTGCCGAACTTGAACAGCGAAATGGCGATCAGGAATACCCAGATGATCGAGGTGAGTATCGAGAAAAAAGTGTGGATGTAGATCGTCCAGTTGAGCAGGGCGGTGCCTTCGTAAATGCTGCCTTTGGTGATCTCGAAGATTCCGCCTGACATCTTGAGGTCGTACTCGAAAATACTGACCACGACGGCGAGGCTGATACCGAGGTAGAGCTGGATGCGGCGATGGTTGACGTAGTCCTTCTGGCTGCGTGCCATGCGCCAGGAAATGATCAGTATCGGCAGGATGACGATGAAGGACAGCGTGACGATGTCGATCAGTATGTCTGCGCGTGAGCCTAGAAAACCTGCTGGAAACATGATTGCAATAACCCCCGGTAGAGATGAAATCGAACTGTATTGTCCGAAGTAGAACCCGGAAACCAGACTCTGTCAATAACAATCCTTTGTATTGCTTGGATGGTATTCCTGTGCTTGAAGTGAATAGGACTGATATGTCCTAATACGGGCCATGGGCACACAACAGTCAAAACGCGCCACCAGCACCATCAGCCCCGTCATCAGGCGCCGTGTCGCGGATACCCGGGCCCGCGTCTGTGAGGTTGCGGCCAGGAAGTTCAACGAGGAGAGCTATGCGGCGGTAAGCATCGATGCAATCGTTGCGTCAGCCGGAATCGCACGCAGCAGCTTCTACCGGTTTTTTCGCGACAAGGACGATCTGCTGCGTCAGATCATCGATCCGGTGTTCGATCTGGCGGTGCAGGAGCTGGCCGGCATTGCTGTCGATCAGCCGGAGAGCATCGTCAACGGTATCGCAGACAGCTACCTGCAGGTGTGGTCGCAGCGCCGGGACGGGCTGGTCCTGTCGATGAAGATCGGTGCGACGCTGTTCCCGCTCGTTCAGCAGTCGCATGACCGCTATGTCGCGGCCATCCTTGTGCTGATGAATCATCTGCACGAAGCGCGCATGTTGCGCCATGATGATCCGCGTATGGCAGCTCGTCTGCTGGCGCTTACAACCGTTCCGGTCCTGCAGGTCTGTGAGCGGCATCCGCAGTTTCAGAACGTCTTTCGCAGCACGCTCCGCGGCCTGCTGCTGAAATGGTAGGCGCCTGATGTTCATCAATTTCTGGTATCCGGCCGAACAGGCCAGTGCCATTGGCCAGAAGCCGGTCAAGGTCCGCATGCTTGGCCAGAACTTCGTGCTGTTCCGGGATGCGGCGGGTGCGGTGCACTGTCTCAGCAATGTCTGTCTGCACCGTTGCGGCTCGCTGGCGGATGGCTGGGTGCGCAACGATCGGGTCGTTTGTCCCTATCACGGATGGGAGTTCAACGGCAGCGGTCAATGCGAGCGCATTCCCTCCCTGGGGCCGGTGCAGCCGCCGATGGCTGCGCGAGCGCGTGTCGATGCGTATCCCGTGCAGGAAAAGTATGGGCTGGTTTTCGTTTTCCTCGGCGACCTGCCGGAGGACCAGCGTCCACCGATCATGGAGATTGCCGAGTGGGGGAATCCTGCCTGGCGCTGTACTGCGCTGAGCTTTTCACTGAAAGCCAACTATGCGCGGGTGGTCGAGAACGCGCTGGATCCGGCCCACGCAGAGTTCGTGCATTTCGTCGGGCGCAAGGGCAAGGATCCGGACTATCACATGCCGGACTACCAGACCCAGGAGAGCGAGTGGGGGGCAGGCATGGAAGTTCGCTTCAAGGCGCAGGCCGGCGGCCTGTTCAGGTATTTCCGCCCCGGTGATACCGAAACGGTTGCCGGCACCACCTTCCACGGACCAGCCCAGTTCATCACGCGGATCCGCATGAATGCGCGGATGTCATCGTTTCAGTATGCATTTGATACGCCGGTGGATGAGTACGAGACACGCTCTTTCCTGATCAATGCGCGAAATTTCTTTACCAGTCCGCTGCTCGACGGCACGGTCGACAAGCGAAACCGGGCCATCATCGAGGAGGATCGTGCGGTGATCGAGAAGATCGAGCCCGTCGCGCCACCCTCGGGCAGCACTTCCGACCTTTCCGTGAAAGCGGATGCCATTCAGCTGATCTATAGACGTTATCTGCGCGGCTGGGAATCCCGCGGCTGGCGTATCGACAGCGAAGCGATTCACCGCGCGCATCCGGCATCACGGCTGCACATGATCCCGAGTCCCGGGCGGCGTGAGTCACGCAATTGGGTGTTTGATACGGTCCCGCTGGTCGCAGCGACTGATACGCCGGTCTGAACGGCTGGCGGCGCGCGCTCAGGCGCAGCCTTCAGATTCCAAGCTTGCCTAGCGCGTCGGCGACCTGCCCGACGGTGGTGGCCAGACGCGGGTGCTCGCTTTCAAAGCGCAGCACAACTTCCCTGAGACGGGCTTCGATGCTGGCTGGCGGTTCCGGGTGCTGCCCGATCCGGTCGATGTCCTGGACTACCTGCTCGATCAGCATGCGCGA
>JBIJCV010000168.1:0-4613 GCA_044344525.1 Gammaproteobacteria bacterium
GCCAGACCAGCCGCTGGATCTGCGTGGCAGATTTTCAGGCGTGCTCGACGACTTCAGGCTGGAGAAGGTGTCCGGGCGTTTTGGCAGCACGGACTTTGTCGGGCGCATCTCCCTGAATACAGCCGGTAAGCAGCCGGACATGGATATACAGCTGAGTTCCGCTCGCGTTGATCTCAGCGACTGGCTGGCGAAACCGGGTGCCAGGGCAGCGTCGCAGTCCCAACGACTGATACCCGACATCAGCGTGGAACTTCCCGATCTCCGTGGCTATACCGCGAAGCTGGCGCTCAAGGCACAGGAATTGCGTCTGAACAAGCAGAGTTACAGCGGCCTGAATCTGGTCGCCGTTGTGCGCGATGGCAGCTTGCATGTGGATCCCCTGAAGTTTGGTGGTATGGACGGCGAGATCTCAGCCAGTCTTGACCTGCGACCGGTGACTCGCGGGCTGGACGTACACCTGGTGGCCACCGGCAACAACCTCGCCCTCGCGCCGGTACCGATCAGCAAGCCCGGCGACAGCCCGACCCGCTACGCAGTCTCACTCGATCTGCGCGGCAGTGGCACCACGGTGCGCGAACTGGCCGGCAACCTGAATGGCCGCCTGCGCATGGTTGGCCGTGGCGGGCGGATCACCAATTCCCGGCTGCTGTCTACTTCCAATGATTTCCTGCGCGAACTGCTGACCACGCTGAACCCGATGGCGACGCGTGCGCCAGCGACAGAGGTGGTCTGCATTGCCATTCTGCTCAACGCCGCCAAGGGCATCGTGACGACCGATCCGGCGCTGGTCATGCGTACCGCCGAGGTCGACATGATCAGCAATGGAACGGCCGATCTGAACACCGAGAAAATAGATTTCAACTTCAAGACATCGGCGCGTCAGGGGCTGGGATTCAGCATGGCGCAGTTGATCAACCCGTATATCAAGGTGACCGGTACGCTGGGCAGGCCAAGCCTGACACTGGATCCCAAAGGCACCCTGGTGAATGGCGGCGCTGCTTTTGCGACTGCCGGATTGTCGATCCTTGCCACCACGGCTTTCGACCGCGTATTTCGCGAGAAGGATCCCTGCGGCAAGGCGATCGCTGCCGCAGATGCCCGCAACTGAGCTTGCTGACGGGAGCACCCCCGGTAGGAGCGCCTTCTGGCGCGATCTTGTTCAACCGAGAATCGCGCCTGAAGGCGCTCCTACCGGGGGATCGCGCCTGAAGGCGCTCCTACGCCGCACGTTCGACAGGCGGCTAGAACAGGTACTTCACCGATAGCTGGAGTTGCGTGGAACTGCCGCTCGGACCATCCAGATTGCTGCGCTTGCCCCACAGCAGTTCACCGCCCATATCGACCCGCGGCCACGGTGACCAGATCAGGTTGGCTGATGCACGCCAGGTGGTGTCGTAGTTGTCCCCGTAGTCATCGCCGACAACAAAGGACAGGTTATTGACGTCCACCTGACTGACGATAAGGTTGGAGCGGAGAGTATTTCGCCACCAGTGCCGTACGGCCAGATACCAGGCTATGGCATCGATGGTCTCCAGCTTCCCGGTCAGCGGGTCAAAGGCTGCATCCGGCATGCCGATACTGCTGAGATCATTGACGTAGCTGGAGTAGCCCTGGCCGTAATTCAGCTGGAACATCAGGGTATCCCGCTGGTCCCAGAAACCCAGATCCCACAAATCCATGCTGGTCTGTCCGCTGAGGCTGAAGCCCCAGCCGACGGCGGAATCCTTGTCATCCGGATTGCTGGTCGGGCGGGCGCGAATGCTTCTGTACAGTCCGGCGATTTTCAGATGCCATTCGCGGTCACCAAACACGAGTCCGGTTACGCTGCGCTTGGCACTGAGCACGACATCGGGTATCTGGCTGAGTCCATCGCCATTGAGCACCACGATGTCCGGATCTTCGACCGCCACCGCCAGGTTCCATTGCTTGCCAAGGGTCGGAAAGTACCTGGCCTGAGTATGGCGCTGGTTGATGCGGCCGTTGATGCCCTCAAAATCGAGTTCTTCCGGACTGGCCTCGGTATCCATGAAGGTGCTCCAGGTCTTGCCGGCGAGTACCGAGCCGAACTGCCCGAAAGCGTGCCGCATGCGGAAGGTTTCACCTGTGCCGGCAAAGTCACCTTCGATGAAGGCCCGGAATTGGCCCATCGGGGAATCTTCGCGTAGTTCGAAATTCAGTCGCGACTGACTGGCTGTCATCGCGGCTTGCGGGTCGCCCTGGAAATCCGGATTGGTGGGAATCGAGCCGATGATAAAGCGGTCCTGGGTCCCGACCGATTCACTGCTTTGCACAACATTGGCCTTGACGAAGCCGCCGATGCGCAGAGCGGCGGCCGTACCGGGCAGGGGAATCGCGCCGGGAAACCTGGCCGGGTTGTAGCCCAGCAGTGGATCGTCAGCACGCTGCTCGGCGGCTTTCTTGTTCGCTGCGTTTTCGGTTTTCACCGTAACCGGCGGGATGTCGGTATTGGCTGTCGCCTGGCCTGCCGGTGTTGTCGGTGCAGCCGGCACCACTGCCGGCACGCTGCCTGCCTGCAGTGCATTCAGTGTATTGCGATGGGCTGACAGTTCCTGCTGCTGCTTACGTATGAGTTCGCGCTGGGATTCCAGCATGCCCTGTTGCTGTTCGATCAACGCACGCTGGGCTGCGAGTTCGGCGGCCTGCTGACGGACGATTGCAGCGATCTCGGCGGTGCTGAGTTCACCGGCAGGTATTTCCGCAGCCCTGACTGCTGATGGCTGGACGGTCGCCAGCATCAGTCCGGCAATGACCGCAAGTGCGGGCGAGGACAGGATTTTGCTGGTAGCTCTCATGTCGTTTGCAGGATAGAGCCTGGGCGTGGCCGGCTCAAGGTCGGCGTACGGAGGGCCATCGGCTGATTGCTGGCGAGCCCTCCGCATGTGTATAAACACCGGTTGTGGATGGGCGGGGCACACGAATGAAAAAGCTGTTCTACGGCTGGTACGTTGCACTGGGCTGCGGTATCGGTCTCGCCTGCGGACTGGCCACCGTGTTGACCTATACCTTCGGTGTGTTTGTCACGCCGCTGCGGCAGGCGTTTGGCTGGTCGCAGACGGAAGTGTTTACCGCGCTCTTCCTGTCCGTCCTGACCATCACCTTCGTTGCCCCGCTTTTTGGTCTGCTGGTGGACCGGCTCGGTGCCAGACGCGTGATCCTGGTGGGCATGATCTTTGAGGCGGCACTGGTCGCATCCTTCTACTTTCAGGATGCCAATCTGCTGACGTTTTATCTGCGCTACATCGCACTGGCGGTGCTGGGTGTGGGCACTACGCATATCGCGTTCACGCGGATCATCGCGTTGTGGTTCGATCGCCAGCGCGGTCTGGCCCTGGGCGTGACGCTGGCCGGCGTCGGTATCGGCGGTTTTGTCTGGCCGCTCCTGACGCAGTGGGCGATCAGTACCTTCGGCTGGCGCAGTGCCTGGCTGGTCATCGCTGCTGCCATCGTCGTATTCGGCTGCACCGTCATATTGCTGGTGGTGCGCGACTCGCCGCAGTCCATGGGTCTGCTGCCCGACGGTGATGCGGCAGGTAACGGCAAGGACAGGACAGCGGATTCCGGTGTGTCGTCTGGCCTGACGCTGAAGCAGGCGCTGGCCACGCGCCACTTCTGGATGATGCTGGTGGTCTTTCTGCTGATCGGCATCGGTGTGACCAGCGTGCAGGTCCATCTGGTGCCGCTGCTGATCAGTCGCGGCGTCACGCCGATGCGCGCCGCCAATGCGCTGTCGATTCTCGCCGTGGCGCTGGTCTTCGGGCGGGTGGCTGCCGGCTGGCTGATGGATCGTTTCTTTGCGCCACGCGTGGCGATTGCCTTTCTGCTCGGACCGATCGTCGCCGTTGGCCTGCTGGCGACCGGTGCCAGCGGCTGGCTGGCATTCGTCGCTGGTATCCTCACCGGCCTTGCTGCCGGTGCCGAAGTGGATGTGACTGCCTATCTGGTCAGTCGCTATTTCGGCATACGGCACTTCAGCAGCATTTATGCCTGGTACTACAGTGCCTATTCGCTGGGTGCGGGCCTTGGTCCGCTGGCGACTGCCAATGCCGTGGATCGCTTCGGCGGCTATAACGAGATCCTGATGGTGCATGCGGTATTGCTGCTCGTTGCAACCATTCTGCTGTCGCAGTTGCCTGCTTTTCCGCAGGATCGGGCCGCCTGACATTTCTGCACGGGATCCGAGCTTGTTGATCATCAAAGCGAGTGAGTCGGCGATCGCGCAGGCGGTCGAGCGTCTGCGGCGTGGTGAACTCGTCGGTGTTCCGACCGAGACGGTGTACGGACTCGGTGCGGATGCGAGCAATGACCTGGCTGTCGCACGCATCTATGCCGCCAAGGGGCGGCCGCAATTCAATCCGCTGATTGCCCATGTAGGCAGCATCGAGATGGCGGCGAACGAGGGCCTGCTCGATGAGCGCGCACGTCGTCTGACGGAGCGGTTCTGGCCCGGGCCATTGACGCTGGTCGTGCCGGTCGCTGCCACGCATCGGGTCTGCGAGCTGGCGCGTGCCGGTTTGCAGACGGTTGCACTGCGCATGCCCGGCCATCCGGTGGCACTGGAACTGATTCGCGCCTTCGGGCTACCGGTTGCCGCG
>JBIJCV010000169.1:0-4598 GCA_044344525.1 Gammaproteobacteria bacterium
TGCAGGAACTGCTGGCTCGACAGATTGACCGCCACACTGATGTCCAGCCCGAATCGCTCCTGCCAGAGACGCGCCTGCAGACAGGCACGCTTCAGTACCCACTCGCCAATCGGGCTGATGAGGCCGCATTCCTCGGCAACAGGAATGAACGAACTGGGACTGATCAGACCCCGTTCCGGATGATTCCAGCGGATCAGCGCCTCCACACCGCAGATCTTTCCCGAAGCAATGGCGATCTTCGGCTGATAGTGCAGATCAAACTCGCCTCTCTCGATGGCACGGTGCAGGGACGTCTCGAGTTCCAGGCGCTCCAGCGAGCGGAGGCTCATGGTTCCGGAGTAGAAGCGCACACTGTTGCGCCCGGCATTCTTTGCCTGGTACATGGCAACGTCGGCATTTTTCAGCAGCGTGTCGATATCATCGCCGTCATCCGGATAGATCGATACACCGATGCTTGAGGTGACTACAAATTCATGACCCTGGTGGTGCACCGGGCGTGTGAACTCCATCCTCAACCGCTCGGCAACGGCAACTGCCTCTTCCTCGTTCTGCAGGTTGTGCAGGATCGCCACGAATTCGTCGCCACCCATGCGCGCCAGCTGCGGGCTGTCATCATCCGGACCAGCGCGCACCACGCTGTCGTAGCTGCGTACACAGTGCTCGATACGACTGGCAACCGCCTTGAGTACGACATCACCGAAATTGTGCCCGAGCGTGTCGTTGATGCGCTTGAAGTTGTCCAGGTCCACATACAGGGTGGCGACCTTGAGGTTTTTTGCCGCTGCCTCGTCGATCGCATGCTGCAACTTCTGATGGAACAGCTGCCGATTGGGCAGCCCGGTCAGGGTGTCGAAGTACGCCAACCTGTGCACACGATCCTCGGTGCGCTTGCGCTCGGATATGTCACGGATGATCGTCAGTGCCAGATCATTCAGGTACGGAACAACCTGCAACTCATAGTGGTGACGCTCCGCGTTGTCGCCCAGCCAGAACTCGCCCTGACCGAGCACGCCAGTGGCAGCGACTTCCCTGACCAGCGCGCTCCAGCGTTCGGCTTGCCTGGCGGGGAGGTAGGCGTGAATGGTCTGCTGATCACCACGCGGCTCGCCGAGGAACATGAAATCCCCGCCTGACACGAAGTCCAGGATGGTGCCATCGCGGCGGGTCACCAGCAGGGTGTCGGGAATGGCCGACAGCAGCGCCTTGTTCTTCGCTTCACTGGCGCGCAGTTTCTGGTACGTGCCACTGGCCCGCAACACGTAACGAATACGGTGGGCGAGCAGCGCCCAGTTGATCGGCTTGGGAATGAAATCGGTTGCACCAACCGCGTAAGCACGATTGACCGACTCTACATCTTCCAGTCCGGTAACCATCAGGATGGGAATATGCGCCCCAACCGCATCTTCACGAATCCGGATGCAGGCATCAAAGCCATTCATGCCTGGCATGTCCACGTCCATCATGATGGCTGCGGGCTTGTGCCGGATGAACTGCTGCAGAGCCTGCCAGCCATCGGTCGCTTCCTCAACGACATAGCCGGCCTGCTCCAGGGCGGCACGAATCAGCATGCGCAGGGTTGGATCGTCGTCAACAACGAGAATCAGATCCTGATGGGACAAAGGTGTTGATTTCATGCGCGCCGTCTCTGTCTGACTTTCCGCAGTTCATGCACAGCCTCTGCATGTGCCCGCTTCAGCGCCGCTACCAGTTCGGGCAAGGAGGCCAGATCACGGCTCCGCGCTGCAGCCTCGAGGTTTCTGCACAGCTCGAAAAGCTGCTCGGCGCCCACATTTCCGCTGCTCGACTTCAATGCATGGGCAACACGCCGGAGTTCTTCCGTATTGCCGCTATCAAGCGCGGCGCCTACGGTGGCCACCAGTTCAGCCGAGCTTGTTTCATAGGTGTCCAGCAAGCGGGCTAGCAGCGCCTCGCCATTGGCAGGATCGAGCGCGACGATCGATTCGAGCGTGCGCAACTGAATTACATTGCTCGCCGGGGGCTGTGCCTCCCGCCAGTCGGTTGCGGGCTGCATGGCCGCCACCCGCACCCACTGGGCAAGACGCTCACGCAGTTTCTCCATGCTGAACGGCTTGGTGAGGTAGTCATCCATACCGACGTCGAGGCACCGGCGCCGGTCTTCTGCCAGGGCATGGGCGGTCAGGGCAAGGATCGGAACATGCAGGCCACTGCCGGTCTGCGCTTCCCAGGCACGAATCGCACGGGTTGCAGCGTAGCCGTCCATCACCGGCATTTCGCAGTCCATCAGGACGACATCAAAGTTCTGCTGCTGGATTTTCCGGATCGCCTCCTGACCATTGACGGCAATCTCGGCGTCACAACGGAGCACCTGCAACATGTTGAGCGCCACTTCCCGGTTGACCGGGTTGTCCTCCACCAGCAGCACACGGCCACCGGCAATCCGTACCGTCATCGTGTCTTGTGCAGGCTCCTCGGCAGCCCCGCCATCATCGGCATCCGCGGTCGGGTTCAGCGCCATCAGCAGGCAGTCCATCAGTCGCGACTGGCGCACCGGCTTCGATGTATAGGTGCTGATGCCGGCCTTGCGAATGGTGCGGCCCGCATCGTCAACCGCAGCAGAACTCAGCATGATGAGCGGCATGGCCCTGAGGCGTTCGTCCTGCCGGATACGGCGTGCCAGCTCCAGCCCGCTGATTCCGGGCATGTGCCAGTCAAGAATGACCAGGTCATAGTGCTGCCCCGGATTCGCGAGACGGGTCAGCGCCGCTGGCGCGCAATCGGCCTGGTCCACGGACAGGCCCCAGGCCTCCAGTTGCAGCTGGAGAATCTCGCGATTTGTGGCGTTGTCGTCGACAACCAGCACATGCAGTGGCAATCGACGCGTCAGGGTGGCCAGCGCGTCACCGCTGTTCCGGTCCTGGGTCGGCAGCAACGGTACGGTGAACATGAATGTCGAACCACAACCGGGCACACTGCGGACGGAAATCCCACCGCCCATCAGTTCCACCAGTTGCCGACAGATGGCAAGACCGAGGCCCGTACCACCGTACTTGCGTGTGGTGGAATCATCCTCCTGGGAGAACAATTCAAAGATCAGTTCCTGGTTCTCGGGGCGTATGCCGATGCCGGAATCGATCACCTCAAAGCGGAATACCGTACGGGCGCCGATGGCCGACTCACCGCGTACCCGCACGATGACTTCACCCTGCTCGGTGAACTTGATCGCATTGGATGTCAGGTTTGTCAGTATCTGCCGCAGCCGGGTTGCATCACCCGACACCCGCGCCGGCAGGCAAGGATCAAGATCACAGAGCAGTTCGATGCCCTTGCTCTGTGCATGGACAGCCAGCAGTTCGACGGTGCTCTCGATAGTCGCACGCAGATCAAAGTCCGCGTTCTCGAGTTCCAGTTTGCCGGCCTCGATCTTCGAAAAATCCAGGATATCGTTGATCAGGTTGAGCAGGCTCTCTGCCGAATTCTGAATGGTCTCGGCGAAATGACGCTGTCGGCCGTCAAGTCCGGAGCCAAGCAGTATCTCGGTCATGCCGAGCACGCCATTCATCGGTGTGCGAATCTCGTGACTCATGCGGGCCAGAAACTGGCTCTTCGCGCGAGTCGCTGCTTCAGCCGATTCCTTCGCTTCGACGGATTCACGGATGGTCGATGTCAGTTTCTGATTTGCAACCGCCAGACTGCGTGCCTGTTCGTCAATTTTGTGATTCTGGCCGACCAGCCGGGTATCACGCTCACCGATCTGCGCAAGCATGGTGTTGAAGCCGTCGATCAGGCTTCCGACTTCATCCGCACCCACCTGCCGGGCTCTCAGCGAGTAGTCGCCATCACGCGTTACACGGCGCATCAGTTCGGCAAGTTCACGAATTGGCGTGGAGATGACCCGTTGCAGCCGTACCGACAGCATGACGATCAGGGCTGCGGTCAGGACCACGATGACGGTGGCCATCCAGGCGAACCGGACCAGCATGTCAACCAGCGGCTGGAGTGATCCCTGCAGGTAGATATAGCCGATGGTCTCGCCATCGAAGTCGATGGCCTGGACCACTTCCAGGGACCTCAGCCCGTTCCAGCGCGGCGCGCTGGCTTTGCCGGCGATTGCCGCGCGCAGAATATCCGGAACTGACGCGTCGCGCAGCTTTCGCTGCTGACCCGACAGCGGATATGCCGCCAGCCTGCGTCCGTTCGCGTCGGTGACGCTGCCGGCAATGATGCTGGGATCAGCCCGCAGCGAACTGATGACCTGCGTGGCGAGATCCGCATCATCAAAGGTAAGGGCCGCAGTGCTGTTGCTGCCAATCACGTCGGCAATCGTGCGCAGATACTCGACGCGATCCTCGCGGTATGCCATGCCTTCGGTAACCGCCTGCATGACTGACGAGAGCGCCAGAGCGGTCATGGAGGCGACCAGCATGACGGCGATCAGCTTCGCCGCAATTGGCAGATCTGCAAACCGTTTCATGGCCTAGCCCTCACCGGTGACCAGGGTGGCCAGTTGCAGAAGCTGTGCGCTGATGCCAATGCCGGCCCGTGCGCTGGCCGTCGTGTTGACGATGAAGGCGATCCGGTTCTGCTCAACACGCAGACCGATGATGCCGCCTTGCTCG
>JBIJCV010000170.1:0-4595 GCA_044344525.1 Gammaproteobacteria bacterium
GATCATCTCCACCCGCGTCATCATCTGCCGCGACACCGCCTGCATCTCGGGCGGTGCGCCCGCCTCCACTGCCTTGCGGCTCCAGATGTATGCGGCCACATCAGGCCCCAGCCAGAACACGAACAGGAAGATGTGCAGGAACTGCAGCAACTCCAGTGTGGTTAGCCCGTCATGTGCGCCGGGCAGCGCCACCGGCGCGGCCGCCGCCAGACCTGCCCAGCAGTACCCAACCGGAATCAGCCATACCGCCGGAACACGCCTCATGGACCGCCCCTCAACACTGCGCAATGCGGTGTCGAGAGTAGCAGATCGGATGCTGCAGCCCGAGCGGCTTCAGCCTGAGGCCCGCGACGGGTAACATCCCTGCATCGCCGCGCGCACCGGCACCCCCGAAGCTGCAACAAGGACCCCTGACCGTGGCAGAACATGAAGTCATGTGGATCGGCCGCCGCCCCGCGGCGCTGGCCACTGTTGAACACCCGGCCACCAGCGAGGAATTCGCCACTGCGGTCACCACCACCTGCGCCGATGCCGGCTGCAGCGTACAGGACTATATCGCCGCAGCGGGTGCCTATGGCAGTTGGCTGATCCGTTTCAGCCGCGGCCAGGCTAGGCAGCGCCTGGTGTGGAATGGCAAAGACGCCGTTCTGGTCCTCGAGCAGGCCACCACCGGCATCGACTGGGATGAGCTGCGGCGCTGTCCGGTTGCCGAACGCGACACCGCCGGATTCATCGCTGCCGTACAGAGCCTGCTGCAGAGTCCGATCTGAGCCACGCGATGCCGACCTCCTCCGCCAGCCGCACACGCATCAGCGTGCCACCCGAGGAGGTGGAACTCAGCGCAGTCCGTGCGCAGGGCGCGGGCGGCCAGAACGTCAACAAGGTGGCCAGTGCGATTCATCTGCGCTTCGACATCCGCGCTTCATCGCTGCCACCAGCAATACAGGAACGTCTGCTGGCACTCGGCGACCGGCGCGTCACCCAGGACGGCATCATCGTGCTCAAGGCGCAGCGTCATCGCACCCAGGAGATGAACCGCGACGACGCGCTCGATCGCCTCAACGAACTGGTCAACGCCGCCACCGTGGTACAACGCAAGCGCATCGCAACCCGACCGAGCAAAGGCGCGAAGCTGCGCCGACTGGAAGGCAAGAAACAGCGCGGCGAAACCAAGTCACTGCGGCGGAAGCCGGTGGATTGAGGGATTGAAGATGGTCTGCGCGCCGCTGCTCAGATCACGAAGCGTCCCAGCCACCAGGCAATGGCAGCGATCAGTGCTGCGGCCGGGATGGTGACAATCCAGGCGATGACGATATTGCCGGCCACACCCCAGCGCACCGCGGAAAAGCCGCGCTGCGCGGAACCGACGCCGATGATCGAACCGGTGATGGTGTGGGTGGTCGAGACCGGAATGCCGAACCCCGAGGCCAGAAACAGCGCCATCGCGCCGCCGGTCTCGGCAGCGAAGCCGCCCACTGGCTTGATCTTGGTGATGCGCTGACCCATGGTCTTGACGATGCGCCAGCCACCGAACAGCGTGCCGCAGGCGATGGCCGCATAGCAGCTGACGATCACCCAGAACGGCAGGTGGTCAGGACTGGCGACGCCCGATGCGATGAGCAGCAGCCAGATGATGCCCATGGTTTTCTGTGCGTCGTTGCTGCCGTGACCAAGACTGTAGAGCGCAGATGACACCAGCTGCAGGCGGCGGAACACGCGATCCACGCGGTTGGGCGGTATCCGGAAGCAGATCCATGACACGCCAGTGATGAGCATGGCGCTCCACAGGAAGCCGACAACCGGAGACGCAACGATGAACACTCCGACCTTCAGTAGCCCGGGCGCCAGCAATGCAGAGGGCCCGGCCTTGATCATGACTGCGCCGATCATGCCGCCAATCAGTGCGTGTGAAGAGCTCGACGGAATGCCGTAGTACCAGGTGATCGCGTTCCAGATAATGGCGCCGATAAGCGCGCCGAAGATCACCTGTTGATTGACAACCCCCGGTTCGATGATGCCTTTGCCGATGGTCGCGGCAACTTTCATTTCGAAGATTGCAATGGCGAGGAAATTGAACATCGCCGCCCAGGCGACTGCCTGATAGGGCTTTAGCACGCCGGTGGAAACGACCGTAGCGATGGAGTTCGCCGCGTCGTGGAAGCCGTTCATGAAATCGAAGACCAGCGCCAATGCCACCAGCAGCGCCAGCGTGGTGAATGCGAATTGCGGATCCACCTCAGCCGTTCTCCAGCACCACGCCCTCGATGACGTTGGCGACGTCCTGGCACTTGTCGGTGGCGGTCTCAAGCAGTTCATAGATCGCCTGCAGCTTGATCAGCTGGCGCACGTCGGGCTCTTCGCGAAACAGCCGCGAGATGGCACCGCGCATCACGCGATCGGCATCGGACTCCAGCCCGTCGATTTCCTGGCAGACCATGAGGATCGACGGTGCGTTCTGCATGGAGGACAGCATGGTCACCGCGGCCTGGACCCGTTCACAGCAGATCTTCACGAGGTCGGCCAGATGCGCGGCCTCCGGCGTCATGGTCTTGATGTCATAGAGGATCAGTGACTCGGCGGCGTCCTGGATGAGGTCCAGCACGTCGTCCATGCGCGAAATCAGCCGATGGATGTCGTCGCGGTTAAAGGGGGTAACGAAGGTCTTGTGCAGCAGCAAGATCGTGTCATGCGTGATCCGGTCTGCCGCGCGCTCGATTTCGCCGATCTGGGTGATTCGCGCTGCCCGGCCCTGCTCATCGGCGAAATCCTGCAACAGCTCAGCCAGCACAGCACCGCCCTTCACGACCAGGGCCGCATGCTGGTTGAACAGATCGAAGAACCGCCCCTCAAGGGGCATCAGGCGGGAAAACAACTGCATACACAACGCTCTGCGGGGCAACCGTGGCGCGCAGGTTAACAGAATGCGCCGGTCGCATTTCATCCGCGCCGGGCAGAGCCCGGCGGCCTGAAACCTGCGCTGTCTACGCCGGCTTCAGTTCGTCACCTCGACCGTAACCGCCGGGATACGCCCGTTGAATATCGACCTGGTTTCGGAACCGATCGACTCGACCACCGGCGTACCGAGGTCGACACCGACGTCTGCCGTCTCGTCCGCGGAGAACATGCCGGCCTGCGTATTCTCGATCCGCCCTTCCGCGACTTTCTCGCCATTGATAAAGAGCGTGCCCAGGCCACCCTTGCCCGGCCCACCCCCATCGTAGGCAAAGCTGAACTTGACGGTCGCCTTGCCCGGGGCCAGCGGCTTGCTTGCCACGATGCTGGTCTGCTTCAGGCCCAGAAAGTTGTAGTCGTAGGCCGGCACACCGTCCTTGACGTACAGCGACCAGCCACCGAAGCGGCCGCCCTGCGCGAGAATCGTGCCATTGGCAGTACCTTGTGGCACTTCCAGTTCTGCGGTGATGGTCTTGGAGTGGTTCTTCACGTTGATGAACACACCCTCCATCATCCCGGTCATGCCCTGCGCCACGGTTATCGAGGTTCTGCCACCCATCAGGTCGGGTCGGCCCACTGCAGTGGCATTGAGCCGCTCGAAGACCCGGTCGTCGATCGGCAGCACGTGGTACTTCTCGGCTTCCGCCAGGAATACCGCCTGCAGTTCCGCCAGCTTCTGCGGATTCTTCGCAGCCAGATCTGTGGCCAGACTGAAGTCGGAGCGCGTGTCATACAGTTGCCATGCGGAGTCGTCCTGGAGTGCCCGGCGTGGCTTCGCTTCCCACGGTGCCCGGTGGATGGTGCGGGCGAACCAACCGTCGTGATAGATGGCACGGTTGCCGGCAATCTCGAAGTACTGGGTCGTGTGACGTTCTTTCGCGTTGGCATCAGCAAATGAGTACACGAGGCTTCCGCCTTCCATCGGGATCTGCGGCGTGCCGTCGACAACTTTGGGTTCCGGCAGGCCGATCGCTTCGAGGATGGTCGGCGCCACGTCGATCACATGGCTGAACTGGGTGCGGAGGCCGTGCTTCGCCTTGATGCCCCTGGGCCACGACATCACCATGCCGTTGCGCGTGCCGCCGAAGTCCGACGGCACCTGCTTCATCCAGCCGAAGGGGCTGTCCAGTGCCACTGCCCAACCGGACGCCATGTGCGGGTAGGTCTCCGGTCCGCCCCATGCGTCGATCTTCGTCAACATTTCAGGAACGGTCTCCTGCACGCCGTTGAAGTACGTGTACTCATTGAACATGCCGTTCTGGCCACCTTCGCCACTGGTGCCATTGTCGCCAGCGATGTAGACAACGAGCGTGTTGTCGGCCTGGCCGACGTCATCGAATGCCTTGAGCATGCGACCGATCTCGCGATCGGTGTACTCCGCGAAGGCTGCGAACACTTCGGCCTGGCGAGTGAACAATCGCTTCTCGTCAGCCGAGAGCGTGTCCCAGTCCCTGATCGCCGGTGGCTTCGGTGCAAGCTTGGTGCCCTTTGGCACAACGCCCATCCGGATCTGGCGGGCCAGCGTTTCCTCGCGCAGCTTGTCCCAGCCCTGGTCAAACTTGCCCTTCCATCGCGCGATCCACTCAGCCGGCACGTGATGCGGAGCGTGCGTGGCGCCCGGAGCAAAGTAGACGAACGACGGC
>JBIJCV010000171.1:0-4593 GCA_044344525.1 Gammaproteobacteria bacterium
CGGTTTATGACTGATGTCGAGGTACACGCAGTCAAAGCCGCCGCGTTTCATCTCTGCATCGATGGCCCGCGCAACGATATCGCGCGGCGCCAGTTCTGCCCGCGCATCATGCTCGGGCATGAAGCGACGACCATCCGGGAGGCGCAGCACGCCACCTTCCCCGCGCACCGCTTCAGAGATCAGCAGGGACTTGGCCAGCGGATGAAACAGGCAGGTCGGATGGAACTGCACGAACTCCATGTTCGCCACGCGACAACCGGCACGCCAGGCCATGGCGATGCCGTCGCCGGTGGAGGTATCCGGGTTGGTCGTATACAGGTAGACCTTCGCGGCGCCGCCCGTGGCAAGAATCACCGCGCGCGCAGCTATGGTTTCTACCTGTCCCGTAATGCGATTCAGTGCATAGGTGCCTACGCAGCGATTCCGTCCGGGCAGCCGTAGTTTTTCGGTGGTGATCAGGTCGATGCCGATGCGGTCGTCGAGAATGCGGATGCCGGGATGTGCTTCTGCGCGCATCGCCAGGCGGCTGATCACCGCATCGCCGGTGGCATCTGTCGTATGCACGACACGGCGGCGTGAATGGCCGCCCTCACGGGTGAGGTGCAGCTTGTCCGGTTCTTTGTCGTCAACGGGCGTGAACTGCACACCCTGGTCCACCAGCCAGCGGATGGCCTGCGGGGCCTTGCTGACCACGAAATCCACGGTTTCAGGTTTGCAGAGTCCGGCGCCGGCCGTCAGTGTGTCGGCTGCGTGCTGGGCAGTGGAGTCTTCGGGGTCAATGGCAGCAGCGATACCGCCCTGTGCCCAGGCGCTGGAGCTTTCGGATGACGGCTTCTTGCGCAGAATGCCAACTGAAAGGCCGGAATCAGCCAGTCGCAAGGCGGCGGACAGACCGCCGAGCCCGCCACCGATGACGAGCACGTCGAAATGGGCCGCTGATGTCATGTATCGGCTTCCGCCCGCTTCAGTCGCGGGCAGCGCTGCGGCCTACCGCCAGCATGCGCTCGAGCGACAGCCGGGCACGTTGTGCAATATCTGCGGGAACATCAATGGCGGGGCTCAGCGTCTCCAGGGCGGCGAGAATCCGGGGCAGCGTGATGCGCTTCATGTGCGGACACAGGTTGCAGGGCTGGATGAACTCCACGTCCGGAAACTCAACGGCAACATTGCCGGCCATCGAGCACTCGGTAATCATCGCGACCTGCTTCGGGTGGACCTTCGCGACATGGTCGATCATCGCCGAAGTCGAGCCCACGTAATCCGCCTCCTGCAGGACATCATCCGGGCACTCGGGATGTGCCATCACATGGATGCCCGGATGCATGCTGCGGAACTCGCGCAATTCGGCACCTGAAAAACGTTCGTGAACCTCGCAGGCACCTGCCCACAGAACCAGTTCCACTTTGGTCTGGCTGGCCACGTACTGCCCGAGGAACTGGTCGGGGATGAAGATCACCTTGTCGACGCCCAGTGATTCCACGACCTGTACTGCATTGGCCGAGGTACAGCAGATATCGGATTCCGCTTTGACCTCGGCCGAAGTGTTGACGTAGGTCACAACCGGGAGGCCCGGATGCCGGGCGCGGAGGGCACGCACGTCCGCGCCGGTGATCGAAGCGGCGAGTGAACAGCCGGCAGCCAGGTCGGGCAGCAGGACGGTCTTTTCCGGGCTGAGGATCTTGGCGGTCTCGGCCATGAAGTGCACACCGCACATCACGATGATGTTGCCTTCGGTGCGTGCCCCGAACTGGGCGAGGCCAAGCGAGTCACCCGAGTAGTCCGCGACACCGTGAAATATCTCCGGCGTCATGTAGTTATGTACAAGAATCAGCGCCTTGCGCTCACGCTTCAGACGGTTGATCGCCGAAATCAGCGGTGCATGAACCGGCCATTCCACATCCGGTATCACATGGCGGACGCGGTCATACAGATCGCGGGTCTCCCGCTCGATTTCGGCAGTGAAGGCAGGGCTCATTTGCTTGTCTCGTTAATGGCTGTGCACAGAGGGGCCGAAGTATAAGGCACCAGCCGCCCTGCCGGATCTGCGAGCGAGGTCACGCCCGCCAGTCCATTATTTCGTCACAATTTCAGCAGTTTAGATGAAGTACAGGGTTGTTGCCTGATTTATGAGTGAGGCTCCGGCGCAGGATCAGATCCTTGGCGATTACGCTGCCTTGCTGCGTATCGTGCTGCCGGACGCCTGCGGATTCTATTGCTATAGCCAGAATGGTACTGCGATCTGGAGCGACCCCGGATCCGGTGCAGTGCACCCTGATGCCCGGTATGAGTCCGCCCTGGCTGCATTCCTCGCGGGTGAAGGTCTGATGCCCGAGCGCGTGGAGCTTGGCCACGGTGCCGCCTATCTGCTGCCATTGCGCAGTGAAAAAGATCAATCACTCGGTGTGCTCGTGATCCTGGTCGAGCCGCCAGCGAGTCAGATGGAGGCGGTCCGCTGTCTGGATCTGACCCGTTCTGCAGTGCGCACGCTGCAGCGCGAACTGAGTCTTCGTTTCAGGCTGCTGGATTGCTACCGCAAGCTCAACGTACAGGCTGCCGAGGAGCGCCTGTTGCACGATGTGGATCGCATCGCTCATGTGGAAGGCGATTGCACGCATGTGCTGGGCAAATTGCTGGGCCTGTGCCGTCACTACCTTCAGGTTGATTCTGCTGCGCTGCTGGTTCCGGACCGGCGGATTGCGCTCATGCAGGGTGATGGACTGAAGCATGCCGAGCTGGAAAAAATCCTTGATGCCAGTATCGAAACCCAGCGGGGCGACAGCACCCACATCATGCCGCCGGACAAGTGGTTTGGTGCAGATCTTTACACCATCAATATCTGCCATGCCGACAAGCGTCAGGCGGGCATTCTGGCCCTGGCTGGCTGGCGTACGGCTGATTTCAGTCAGCGCCGGCGCTCGAGAGTCGCCCGCTATCTGGCGTCGCATATCGAGGGAATTCTGGAGCGGGGCTTTGACAGCCTGACCGGCTTCATGGCCTGGTCGAGTTTTGAAGAACTGCTGAGCACGATGGGCCACACCTCGGGGGGCACTCATCATGCACTGCTGTATTTCGACATGGATCGACTGCACGTCGCCAACGATACCCTTGGACGCGAGGTCGGCGATGAAATCCTGACCGGCTTTGCCAGGATCGCACGTGACGAACTGCCCGGCCATCTGCTGACGCGCATCACCAGCGACAGTTTTGCCGCCCTGCTGATGGATACAAATATCGAGACCGCACGGTTGCATGCCGAGGCGATCTGCAGCCGCGTACGCCAGATCGAGTTCGGCCGTGGTGATCAGATCTACCGGGCTTCCGTGAGTATCGGTGTGGGTCCGCTGGACGGCGATGGCGAGGTTGAAGGGGGCCCGCTGGCTGCTGCCAAGGTGGCCTGTGGTGCGGCCAAGGATCGCGGACGCGGACGCGTCGAGATCTATCAGGCTGCCGATGAATCCATCATCCAGCGCTTTGATGATATTCGTCTGGTCGGCCAGATTCGCAATGCGATTGAGTCAGACCGGCTGATGCTGGTGGCCCAGCCGATCATGCCAATCAAGGACGGCGCAGGTCATCCCTACTGTGAGGTGCTGGTGCGCTTCCTTGACGGAGAGGATCGGCATATCGCACCGGCAGATTTTCTGTCTGCGGCCGAGCGTTACCAGCTCATGGAAGATCTCGATCGCTGGGTGGTTACGCATACCCTGCAACAGCTGGCACCACATGCGGCTCAACTTGCCCGCGCGGGCGCACGTTTTGCAGTCAATCTGTCCGGGCAAAGCCTCGGCAGCGAGCAGTTCCTGCCATTTGTGCAGAAACGGATCGTGGCCAGCGGCGTGCCGCCGGAAATGCTGTGTTTCGAGATCACCGAGTCAGTCGCAGTGGCGAACCTGCAGCGCGCACAAACATTCATGCATACGCTGAAACGGACCGGTTGCAAGTTCTCGCTGGACGATTTCGGTACCGGCCTCAGTTCCTTTGCGTACCTGAAGCTGTTTCCGGTGGACACACTGAAGATCGACGGCAGCTTTATCCGTGATCTGAGTTCGAACGTCGTATCGCAGTCGGTGGTCGCCGCAATTTCCGAAGTGGCGCGGGTGATGCAGCTCGATTCGGTTGCCGAGTTCGTGCAGGACGAGGCTACCCTGGCGCTGTTGCGCAAGCTGGGTATCACCTGGGCGCAAGGCTACCTGTTCGGTCAGCCAGCATCGCTCAGTGAGCGGATCGCCGGTCTTGCCAGTGCAGAAAGCGCTGCGGAAGCAGTCGCTGCGCCGCTCAGGTCACGCTCAGTGCGGCGCAACCAGCGGCATTAATCGCACAGATCCGCTGCCTGATCGCTGGTTTCGGCTGCAGCTCTAGACCGTGCTCGTAAGCGACGACCTGCAGGCGCGTGCTGAAGGCGGACAGCAATTCGCCGGGCGCGAGCAGAAAGTCCGGATTTCGAGGCCCACCCCAGGCTTCGTTGCCCTGCGCAAAAGTTTCCATCAGCAATACCCCACCGGGAAGCAGGCTGTCGGCCAGCCAGCTGAAGTGGGGGCGATGCAGGTAGTTGCAGATGATCACGGCGGCAAACTGTTCGCCGGTGAATGGCCA
>JBIJCV010000173.1:0-4562 GCA_044344525.1 Gammaproteobacteria bacterium
CACGGTCACCGACGATGGGCGCGGTATCCCCGTAGATATCCACACAGATGAAGGTAAGTCCGCCGCAGAGGTCATCATGACCGTGCTGCACGCCGGTGGAAAATTCGACAGTAATTCCTACAAGGTGTCAGGCGGTCTGCATGGTGTTGGTGTATCCGTCGTTAATGCGCTATCTGAAGTCCTGGACCTGACAATCTATCGCGATGGCCGCATCCACGAGCAGCGTTATCACCTGGGTGAACCTGATGCACCGCTGGCGGTTACCGGTGAAACCAAACGCCGCGGTACGGCGATCCGTTTCAAGCCCAGCGCTGAAATCTTTAGCCACATCGAATTTCATTACGATGTGCTGGCCAAACGACTGCGTGAACTGTCCTTTCTCAACCAGGGTGTTTGTATCCACCTGGCGGACGAGCGTGACGGCCGTAGCGATACCTTCCAGTTTGAAGGCGGTATCCGCGCTTTTGTCGAGCACCTGAATCGCAACAAGACACCGATACAGCCGACTGTCATCCATTTCTCACGGCAACAGGACATGGTCCTCGTTGAATGCGCCCTGCAGTGGAACGACGGTTACCAGGAAAACATGTTTTGCTTCACGAACAATATTCCGCAAAAGGATGGCGGGACGCATCTCTCCGGATTCCGGGCAGCGATGACCCGCACGCTCAATAGCTACATCGAGAAAGAGTTCGCATCACGCAAGGAGAAGGTTGCTACTACCGGTGATGATGCTCGTGAAGGTCTCACCGCTGTGTTGTCCGTCAAACTTCCGGACCCGAAATTTTCGTCGCAGACCAAGGACAAACTGGTTTCATCCGAGGTCAAGGCAGCAGTCGAAACGGCGGTCGCCGATCAACTCGAAAACTTTCTGCTGGAGCATCCTGCCGAAGCGAAAATCATCGTCTCGAAACTGATCGATGCGGCACGTGCTCGCGAAGCGGCGCGCAAAGCCCGCGAGATGACCCGGCGCAAGGGTGCGCTTGATATCGCCGGTCTGCCCGGAAAGCTTGCAGACTGTCAGGAAAAAGACCCGGCTCTCTCCGAGCTTTTTCTTGTTGAGGGTGACTCGGCAGGCGGCTCCGCAAAACAGGGGCGCGACCGCAGAACCCAGGCGGTGCTGCCGCTCAAAGGCAAGATTCTCAACGTCGAAAAAGCCCGCTTCGACAAGATGCTCGCTTCGGCGGAAGTTGGCACACTGATCACCGCACTTGGCTGTGGAATCGGGCGGGAAGATTTCGACCCGAACAAGCTTCGCTATCACCACATCATCATCATGACGGACGCTGATGTTGATGGCTCCCACATCCGTACCCTGCTGCTCACCTTTTTCTACCGGCAGATGCCCGCGCTGATTGAGCGCGGTCACATCTATATTGCCCAGCCACCGCTCTACAAGGTGAAACGGGGCAAGCAGGAAACGTACGTCAAGGACGACATGGAGCTGAATGCGCTGTTGCTGAAGTCTGCGCTCGATGGCGCGTCGATAGTTCTCAATACCCAGGATCCGCCGCTGGAGGGCGAGCCACTCGGCAGTCTGTGCCATGCGTTCATTCTGGTCATGGCAATCGTCAATCGCCTGTCGCGGCGTTATTACGCAAACCTGCTTGAACAACTCATTTCATTGCCCGAGCTTCCGGTTGCCCGCTTTTCCGATCGCGATTGGCTCAGCGCATGGGGCGCAGAACTTGCGCGGGCGCTCAACGCCGTTGAGGAAACCGTGTCCTACCGTGTCGAACTGGGCATCAGTGATGACAAGCCGGAAGGCTTCACGATCTGGCGCTCACGACACGGTGTCGAAGAGCCCAGCATGTTGTCCCTGCGATTCTTCGAGTCAGCCGAATATCGCAAGATTGCCGAACTTGGCAACAGCTTGCGTGGTCTCGTCGGCCCGGGAAGCCTTGTGGTCCGCGGTGAGCAGAAGCGCGAGATACAGAACTTCCGTCAGGCCATGGACTGGCTGATGGCCGAGGCCAGAAAAGGGCAGTCCATCCAGCGCTACAAGGGTCTGGGCGAAATGAACCCCGAACAGCTGTGGGAAACCACGGTTAATCCGGCTACTCGGCGCCTCATGCAGGTGCGGATCGAAGATGCTGTTGCCGCCGACGAAATCTTTACCACCTTGATGGGTGACCAGGTCGAGCCACGCCGTGAGTTCATCGAACGTAACGCGCTGGCCGCCGAAAATATCGATATCTGAAGCTACTGATCGCCGGCCGACTTACGCATGGTGGCAACTTCGGTCTCGATCCACTGCTGAATTTCGGCGTTGACTTGACGCGCGTCGCGACCGGCAGGGTTGACAGGTTTGCCAATACGGAAGATCACCGTGCCTGGCCGTTTCAGCCAGCCACGTCGGGGCCAGTAATCGCCCGCATTGTGCGCGACCGGTACCAGGAGTTTGCCGGCCTCAAGTGCCAGCAGTGCGCCACTGACACCATACTTTCGGGTCTGGCCCGGCGGCATCCGGGTCCCCTCCGGAAAAATCATCACCCAGAGTCCCTCGGCCAGGCGCTGGCGCCCCTGGGCGACGACCTGGTCCACAGCCCGTTTGCCGGCCTGACGATTGATCGCAATGGGCCGCACACCGGCAACCGCCCAGCCCAGAAAGGGCGTCCATAGCACTTCCCGTTTCAGCACCCAGGTCTGCCGCGGAAACAGTACCCATTGGGCGATCGTTTCGTATGCAGACGAATGTTTGAGCAGTACCACGGAGTTCTCGCTGGGCAGATTCTCCATACCCTCAACGACATAGCGCAGGCCGCAAATTCTCCCGCACACCGCGAGTATCCAGCGGGCCCAGTCTACGGTCAGATCGTAAGCGACCGCGTAGCCGAACAAACGACCGCAGACCACGACGATGCTCCACAGCGCAACGCTCAAAAACAGCAGCACCGTAAACAGGAGCGAGCGCGCCAAAATCATCCAACAACTCCGCGGCCGATCAGTGAGCCTGCAGCAGCAGCGAGGTCGTCATAAACCTCCACGCTGTGGGCGTCACGAATTCGGCGTTCTGTTTCGATGCCATTGCCAGTGCGTACCAGAATGGCGCGTGCGCCGATTGCCCGTGCCGCTTCGATATCCCGTGCCGAGTCGCCGATTACGGGCCGATCTTTTAGGCTGCAGCCAAACTCCGCCTCTATCTGGCGCAGCAGACCGGGCTTTGGCTTGCGGCAACTGCAATCATCCTCAGGCCGGTGCGGACAAACGAAGATACCGGCAAGTTTTCCGCCAGCGCGCTCTATGCCCTGCTGCATACGACAGTTGATATCCCGCAATGCTGCTGCGCTGATCAAGCCTCTACCCACTCCCGACTGGTTGGTCGCTACCACGACAGTGAAACCCGCCTGGCTGAGTGCTGCGATTGCCTCCAGACTCCCGCCCAGCGGCAGCCACTCATCGGCGGTCTTGATGAACTCGGCAGATTCGCGGTTGATGACACCATCCCGGTCCAGAACAACAAGTCCAGCTCCGGGCTCCGATCGGGCGCTGCTGCTCACGGCTATCAGCTGTTTTGAGCGCCGGTCAGGCAGGACAGATCTGCCACGTCCAGAAACAATTGCTGCAAACGTCGGAGCTGCGCCAGGCGGTTGTTTCGAACCGCGGTATCGTCGGCCATTACCATGACCGCGCTGAAGTACGCATCAACAGGCCCTCTCAGCTTTGCCAACGCGCATAGGGCTTTCTGGTAGTCGCGTTGCTGCAGATGCCCGCTGTGTTCTGCCGCCGCCTGCTCTACGGCCTTGTTCAGTGCGCTTTCCTCACTGAACGAAAACAGCGCGGGATCAACCGACCCCGTGCCGGAACCCGCGCTCCGCAGGATATTGGCGATGCGCTTGTTCGCCACCGCGAGGCTTTCCGCTTCGGGCAGGCGCGTGAACGCGCATACCCCGAGCAGGCGTGCGTGAAAATCGACCAGCGAGCCAGTCTTCCGGCTGCGCACGGCTTCAAACATATCAGCACTGATGACGCCGGCGGGCAGGTCCGGCGCCAGACCATCGAGATAGTAAGCCCGCGACCGGTCCATGATGAACTCAAAGAGATCGATGGCGAGTGCGGCGGCATCCTTGGTGCCCACTGGCTGAAGTTTGACCGCGTCTGCAAGGAGTGACGGGAGATCCAGATCAACCTGGTCTTCAACCAGTATGCGCAGCAAGCCGAGCGCATTGCGCCGCAGGCCAAAGGGGTCTTTGGCGCCACTGGGCCGTTTGCCAAGTGCAAAAACGCCAGCCAGGGTGTCCGCCCGGTCTGCGATGGAGAGCGCGCGGCCGGTTGACGATGCTGGCAGGCGGTCGCCGGCATGACGCGGCAGATACTGTTCTTCAATGGCTACAGCTACTTCGGCAGGTTCTCCATCGAGTTTCGCGTAGTGATAACCCATCCGGCCCTGCAACTCGGGGAACTCTCCGACCATCTGCGTCAGCAAATCAGTCTTCGCCAGCAGCGCCGCGCGCTCCGCATGTGCGGTCGCGCAACCGAGTTTTTCTGCAACGGTCTGGGCGAGCCGAGCAACGCGCACCGAGCGGTCACGCAGGCTGCCAAGGCCCTTCTGGAATACGACG
>JBIJCV010000300.1:0-3054 GCA_044344525.1 Gammaproteobacteria bacterium
ATCGTGCAGTTTCACCTGGAACTCGATGCCGGCACCTCCCTGCATGACACCCACGAGATACTCGATCAGGTGGAAGCGGAGATCTGGAAGGCATACCCCGACTGCGAAATCATCATTCATCCGGACCCGCTGGGTTTTGCCGAGCGGCGCGACAGCTTCGAGAAACCAGCGGCAATCCTCGCGAGCCCGGGCGGATAGCCAGACACCATGCACACAGGTCGTCACGTTGCGGCCGCCGCCCTCGGTCTGCTGCTGACAGCCGGCTGCAACCAGTCACTGATCATTCCCGACCGCGTTCCAGAACCGCTGGTGCAGGCCTTGCCACTGCGCGCCGGCCTCTACTACACACCGGCATTCTCGGCCTTCCGCCATACCCAGCATGAGGAGGGACAGACCGCCTGGGATATCGAACTGGGCCCGGCCAACGTGGGGCTGTTCAACCGGCTCAGCAAGCGCATGTTTCGCGACACAGCGCAGGTCAGCGAGTTGCCGGCGGCCGGCACCCGGGCTGAGTTTGATGTCATCATCGAACCCGCCATCGATGCCTTTGAGTTTTCCTTGCCGAACAGTTCGGCAGCGGATCAGTATGCAGTCTGGATACGCTACACTTTGAAGGTATACGGACCAGACGGTAAGCTGATCACTGCCTGGAAGCTCAGTGGCTATGGTGAAGCTGGCGAGAATACGCTGAAACCGGCACGCTCCATGGAGCAGGCCACGATTCTCGCCATGCGCGATGCTGCTGCCGCCATCAGTCTCGAATTTGCGAGGCAGCCGGGAATTGAGCAACTGCTGCGGGAGAAATCCGATGCCAGCACTGACGCAAGCAACTAGGCAGAACATCAACTGGCTGATGCCGGTGTTACCTCTGCTGTTCGTCTTCTGTACCGGCTGCGTCACCAGCCGGGTCGAAGGAACGAAAGATTCCGCCACCGGTATCGCTGCGCACGAATCAGTCGTGGTCATTCCCGCCAGCTACCACAAGGGCACTCGCACGGAAGCGGACTTTCTGCAGTGCGTGGACAACGAACTGGATGACGGCGCACAGGCGCTCAATGTCTACCCGCGCGGCAAGTTTCTCGACGAACTGTTTCCCTGGCTGGAACCGCGCACCATGCCGCAGGAGATCAAGGACCTGCCTGAACTGCTGGCCCGGCCGGGCGTCAGTGAACAGATCAGCGCCAGCGGTGTGCGCTATCTGGTCTGGATCAATGGCAGCACGAAGAAAACCTCGGACGGTGGCGGCATGAGCTGCGCTGCCAGTCCAGCCGGCGGCGGTTGTTTCGGCCTGGTCTGGTGGGAGGACGACGGCGCCTATACAGCCAGGGTCTGGGACCTGAAGGCATCCAGCTCCGCCGGCAAAGTGAGCACCGACGTCCACGGCAGCTCGATGGTGCCGGCACTGATCCTGCCACTGCCGTTTATTGCCCGGACCGAGACCGCTGCCTGCAAGGAACTGGCAGGTGAACTGCGCAAGTTCATCGTCCAGGAGGATCTGTCCTGACCGCTGCGGTAGCCGCGTGCCGCAGCTGTACCGGCCTCGCTGCAGCGCTGTTCCTTCTGCTGACGTATCCGTGTGTCAGCCAGTCTGCACAGGCGGCCGCGATCAACCTGCGTTACCAACTGCAGCTGGCAAGTGCTGGCGGCTCTGCCGAGGCACGCATCGTCGTCAGCCACAGCCAGGGCGGGCTGCGCGAGCTGCAATTGTCTGCCGAATCACTGCTGGGCAAGCCCGCAGCTGACGGGCAACTCCGGCGCAGCGACGGCAAACTGATCTGGAACCCGCCGGAAGGCGGCGGCGAGTTGCGTTACCAGGTGCGTCTCACTCATCGGCGTTCGGAACGCGATGCGTCCAGCCACGATGCATGGGTTGGCAGCGAGCTGGCGATATTTCGCGCCGAGAAGGCCTTTCCGATCACCGGCTGGCGATTCACAAAAGGCAGCCCACTGCGTGGCGAGCTGGTGGTAGCTGCGCCCAAGAGCTGGTCGATCGTGACGCCCTACCTGCCCGACCCGGGTGGAAAGATACTGATCAATAACCCCGGCGGCCGCAAAGCCAGGCCACTCGGCTGGATCATCGCCGGCGACATCGGCACCCGACGCGACGTGATCGCCGGCACGGAGATCACTGTATCGGCACCACGCGGGATACGCATGGAACGGCTCGCAATGCTGGCCCTGCTGCGCTGGACCCTGCCACAACTGGTTTCCGCGCTTGGCAAAGCACCCGGGTATGTGAATATCGTTGCGGCGGGCGAGCCCATGTGGCTCGGTGCGCTGTCCGCACCCAACTCCATTTTCGTCAACGCCAGCCGGCCACTGATCAGCGAGAACGGCACCAGTACCATCGTGCATGAGATGGTGCATGTGCTGCTTGCCGACCTCGAAACACCCGCCGATCAGGACTGGATCGATGAGGGACTTGCAGAATACTTTGCGCTGCGCGCACTGCGGGACTCCGGCACGATCTCGGAGCAACGTTATGTACAAACCATTGCCAGCCTGCGGCAGTGGGGCAGCAAGGTCAGGAGCCTGCGCACGAGTTTTTCCACCGGCCCGGTCACCGCACGGGCCGTAATTATCTTTCATGACCTTGATGCGGAACTGCGCCGGGCAACGGACAATCGGGCCAGCCTGGCCGCGCTGGTGCGCGAACTGATATCCGGCGGACAGATTGCCGAGCTGGACAGTCTGCGCGACCGGGCGCAGCAACTTGCCGGGCAACCGGCCCGCTCACTTGCCGCCACATCGGTACCCGGCCTCGACTGATCAAGTCCTGGCTTGTGAGTCTGCACACAGACAGAAACGGGTCTGCCGGCGACACTGCCCGCTATCAGGCGGCAGCATGCGCAACAGACCAGCAACACCTCGGCAGTCAGTTTCCCAAAGGCCCTTGCGTCGGGTTCTTGCCCGGCGCCTCTGGCTGCCTGGGCCAGTCTATGCGGCACTGCCCTTCCTGTATCTGCTGCTCAGCGCCCTGGCCCTCGCTTCAGGGCTGTATCTGCCAGATCCCGGCTGGATTCTCGGCTACCTGCTCCTGATCAGCACTGGCTG
>JBIJCV010000174.1:0-4494 GCA_044344525.1 Gammaproteobacteria bacterium
AGCCCATTACTTGCTCATGAACATCGAGTGCGGCCAGGAAACACTGGCTGAACTCGTAGGTGCCTTCCGTTTCAGCGATGCCGTGCTGCGACACCTGGTCATGCACCGCGATGAAGCCGTAACCGATGCCTCGCCGCTGGTAAAAGCTGCAGAAGAATCTGGCCGGTCCGGTGGTGATCGCAGTGATGATGCAGCTGATGTGCGCGTACCGGCTGGTCACGCTGATGATGGCGATGGTGCAGACCCGGCTGCCGACGCAGACTGATTACCATCGGTTATCTGGAATTGATTTGAGGACAGTTGGATGAGCAAGTATTTTCGGCGTCGCAAGTTTTGCAAGTTTACGGCTGAGGGTGTCAAGGAGATCGACTACAAGGATCTCGAGACCTTGCGGGCCTATGTCACCGAGACCGGGAAAATTGTCCCGAGTCGCATTACGGGTACAAAGTCGCGTTATCAGCGCCAGTTGGCCACCGCCGTGAAGCGGGCCCGGTTCCTGGCCTTGCTGCCATACACAGACAAGCACTGAAGCTGATTTGCAGGCCTGGTGCTGTCGGTCAGTGCCAGCGATGCATTGAGCGATGAGTCGTCTGGCGATCTGGTTAAGCAGCAACCGGCGGTCGCGCATTTTTTTGATCGCGGGCACCCTGCTGTTGCCACTGGTCAACGTGCTGAGCGGGGCCGTCGTGGCCATGACTGCCGCGACGCTAGGCTGGCGCGTGGCCCTCACCGATTGTCTGGCGGGTGTGGGCATTCTCGTGGTGCTGCTTGCTCTCAGCGGTGGTCCCTGGGACTCGGCTGTGGTCGGTGCGCTGACGATGTGGGCCGGAACACTGCTGGGCGGACATCTGCTCGGCCGAACCGGTTCATTCGACCTGGCTGTGCAGTTGCTGGTTGCAGTGGCAGCTCTGGTGGTTTTCGTGGCCAGTCTGATGCTGCCGGATGCCCGCAGCTACTGGCTACCGATACTCGAGCAACTGATCCGGACCGCAGGCCTGCCCCAGAGCGAGGGCCTGCCTGTGGACTGGCTGGGACGCCTGGCAGCCCTGATGTATGGCGTGATTGGCGCCAGTGTCTTGATGAGCGTCCTGATCGCGCTGCTGCTCGGCGGGTCGCTGGCGGCCACTGCTGATCGGGTCGGCTGGCGCCAGCAGGTGCTGCGACTGCGTCTTGGTCGTGTACTGACGGTGCTGATGCTGGTGGGTCTGGCCGCGATAGGTATAGGGCTGAGAGACGCGGTCAGCGGCGTATTGCTGGTGCTGGCGACCGGGTTTGTGGCGCAGGGGCTGGCGGTCATCCACTGGACCGCTGATTACCGTGGCTGGCCGCGGTTCTGGTCGATAGTGATCTATGGCCCGCTGATGTTAAGTCCCTCGCTGGCGGGATTGCTGCTGGTTGGGCTGGTGACGACAGGGATGCTCGATAACCTGATCAGTCTGCGCCGGAGCAGGACGAATGTGGTTTAATACGCGCCCCCTGGCGCGATATGCGTAACGGATAGAGAGCAAAGCAATGGACGTAATTCTGCTTGAGAAGGTTGAGAATCTCGGTGTGATCGGTGATCGCGTCAAGGTCCGGTCGGGCTATGGACGGAATTTTCTGCTCCCGCGCGGTAAAGCCACGCTGGCAACGCCGGGAAATATCGCTGTGTTCGAGGCGCGCCGTGCCGAACTGGAGCAGAAGCAGGCGAGCGAACTCGCTGCAGCCCAGGTCCGCGCAAAGAGCGTGTCCAGCATTGCATTGCGTCTCACCGCCAAGGCTGGCACCGAGGGCAAGCTGTATGGTTCGCTGGGTACTGCGGATATTGCCGAGGCCTGTACGGCAGCCGGCGTGCCGGTAAGACGCAGCGAAGTCCGGCTTCCGGATGGTCCGATCCGCACGCTTGGTGAGCACTCGGTGGAGTTGCACTTCCACTCTGATGTAAACGCCGTAATCCGCATCAGCGTGATTGCCGAGGAAACAACGGCACAGTCAGGCTGAGTCAGTAACGACAAAGGGGGCAGACGTGGCGACTTCTGGTCCCCGGCGCGAATCGGGGGCATTGGCGGAACTGCCGGTACCCCCGAGCTCCATCCAGGCGGAGCAGGCCCTGCTTGGCGGGCTGATGCTCGACAACAGCAGCTGGGACCGGATTGCTGATCTGGTCAGTTCGGCAGACTTCTTCCGTCCGGATCACCGCCTGATATTCACTGCTGTCCAGGAACTCTCCGAGCGCGGGCAGCCCGCCGATCCGGTGACCCTGTCAGCCCACCTTGCTTCGCGCGGTGAACTGGCGGATTCCGGCAGTACCGCCTACCTCAGCGAACTCGTCAATGACACCCCGAGTGCAGCCAACGTTGGCAATTACGCACGCATTATTCATGAGCGTGCGCTGCTCAGGCGTCTGATCGAGGTCGGCAATGACATTGCCGGGCTGGCCTACCGTCCGGAAGGGCGTCCAATTGCTGAACTGGTTGATGAAGCGGAGCGTCGCGTTTTCGAGATCGCTGAACGCGGCCAGCGCCGTGGATCAGGTTTCGTGCGCCTCAGTGAAGTTCTGACGGGTACGGTTGAGCGTCTGGACCTGCTGCATCAGTCACCAGGTTCGATCACGGGTCTGCCGACGGGTTTCAACAAGCTGGATGAGTTTACCGCCGGACTGCAGGGTGGTGATCTGATCATCATTGCCGGGCGTCCGTCGATGGGCAAGACCTCCTTTGCGCTCAATATTGCCGAGAATGCGGCCCTGGGGGCCCGGAAATCAGCTGCCGTATTCAGCATGGAAATGTCGGTGGAGCAACTCGCCCTCCGCATGGTTTCCTCTCTGGGCCGCGTTGATCAGTCACATCTGCGCAACGGACGGTTCAGCGATGACGACTGGCCGCGTATCAACGGTGCGATTCAGCAGATGCAGGAGGCGCCGATATTCATCGATGACACGCCTGCAATGACGCCGACCGAAGTGCGGGCGAGGGCGCGACGGCTGCAGCGCGAGCGTGGGCTGGATCTGATCGTCGTTGACTATCTGCAGTTGATGCGTGTGGCTGGTGCTTCCGAGAATCGCGCCACCGAGATCTCGGAAATATCACGCGGGCTCAAGGCGCTCGCGCGTGAGTTGAACGTGCCGATCATCGCCCTCTCCCAGTTGAACCGCAGCGTCGAGTCGCGTACCGACAAAAAGCCGGTCATGTCCGACCTGCGGGAGTCGGGAGCCATCGAGCAGGATGCAGACCTTATCCTCTTCATCTATCGGGACGAGGTGTACAACCATGACAGTCCCCGCAAGGGCATTGCCGACATCAATATCGCCAAGCAGCGAAACGGGCCGATCGGCGAGTTTCCGCTGACCTTCCTCGGACGGTTCACCAAGTTCGAGAACTACGCGCCTGAAGTTGAGGGGTTTCGGTGACGCCAGCGGCGGTCGCAGTGATTCGCCCGGCCGCACTGCGTAACAATCTTCAGCAAGTCCGGCTGACTGCTCCCGACTGTCCCGTACTCGCGGTCATCAAGGCCAATGCCTATGGGCATGGCCTGATTCAGGTCGCACGCATTCTCGACTCGGCAGACGCGTTCGCGGTCGCCAGGCTCGAAGAGGCTGTGCAGCTTCGCGAAGCCGGCATCTGCAAGCGTCTTGTGATTCTGGGTGGCTGCGTGACCGCTGAGGAATTGCGGACTGCGGCAGAGCTTGGCATCGATATCGTGGTGCATGGCCCGGAACAACTGGCGGTGCTGGAGGAGGCTGGCACCGCCGCACCTGTCTGGTGCTGGCTCAAGGTTGATACCGGCATGGCTCGCCTGGGCATGCCAGTCTCCGCGGTCCCTGACGCGATCACCCGTCTGCACCAGTGTGCGTCGGTCAGTGGCGTCACGCTGATGACTCATCTGGCCTGTGCGGATGATCAGCAGGACGCTGCAACCGGTGAGCAACTTGCGTGCTTCAGCGCGCTGCTCAGGGACTGGCATGGTGATGTGAGTATCGCCAACTCGGCAGCAATCCTTCAGTGGCCGGATACGCTGCGAAATGCCGGAATACTTCCTTATACGGGGCGTAACTGGGTCCGGCCGGGCCTCATGCTTTTCGGCGCATCGCCGATCGAGTCGCGATCAGCAGCGGAACTGGGACTGCAGCCGGCGATGTCATTCGAGACGCGGCTTATTTCGGTCAAGGCGATCCGCAAGGGGCAGCGGGTCGGATACGGTGGGCATTGGGTTGCGCCAAGGAACAGTGTGCTTGGACTGGCTGCCGCCGGCTATGCAGACGGTTACCCCTGGCATGCCCGCACCGGTACGCCGGTCGGTATCGGCAATGCGTTCGGTACTCTGGTCGGCCGGGTTTCGATGGACATGATCAGCATCGATATCACCGGGGTGCCGGGCGCAGCAGTCGGCGACAGGGTTGTCCTGTGGGGTGACGGACCCTGTGTGGAAGAAGTGGCAGCGGCGGCCAGCACGATTCCGTGGACGCTGATGACCGGCATCAACAGGCGCGTGGCAGTGCGTATTGAAGCCGACTAG
>JBIJCV010000175.1:0-4492 GCA_044344525.1 Gammaproteobacteria bacterium
CTGTACAGCTCAACATGCCGATCGCGAGCCCCAGCGATTTCCATGTGAGGGGTATTTTCGAGACCAGCAATGCCAGCCTCGGTCTCAGTGGTGTCGCTTACCGGCTTACGGATCTGAAAGGCGTGATCCGTCTCGAAGACACGCGTCTCTCGGCAGACGGGCTGAGCGGGCAGTTTCTCAACGAGCCGGTAGCCATCGCTCTGCGCCCGGCAAAAAAGAATGAGCCGGGACTGAGCCATATCGCCGAACTGCGCGGCACCACGCCCGTCGGCAAGTTGGCAGCAGCGTTCTCGCTGCCGTATGCCGGGAAGCTCGACGGTGCGGTGAGCTGGACCGCGACCGCGCGAGTGCCAGCGGAAAAAAACCAGCAACCATTCCGCATCGATATCGATTCTGACCTGGCCGGACTGGTCAGCACACTGGGCGCACCGCTGCAAAAGACTGCGGACACGCCGGAGCCTCTGCAGATGGCCGTGCTTTTCCCCGAGCGCGGCCTGATGGACATCTCCGGGCGTATCAAGCGCGGCATCAGTTGGGCGCTGCGCTTCAGTTCGCCCAAAGGTGCGCCCTGGCAACTCGAGCGCGGCACCCTGCGCAGTGGCAGTCCCCAGGCAGCGCTGCCGGTTGCGCCGGGCATCGAGATCACTGGCAGCTTCCGTGGTCTGCGTTTTGAAGACTGGTTTCCTGTGTCGGACAGTGGGTCGTCAGCCGATGCGACCGCGCCGGGTGACGGCAGCCTGATTCGCCAGATCCTCGTCGAGGTGGAGCGTTTCTCGATCTTCGGGCAGTTGTTCCAGGACATTTCCATCAAAGCGGTCCATGCCAGAAAGCTCTGGACCGTCGGGGTTCGGGGCCGCAACACCGAAGGGTCGATCGCGGTGCCTGACGTGCTGTCAGCCGATACGCCGCTCAGGCTCGACATGCAGCGTCTCTGGCTGCAGGAGACAGATCCGGCCAGCGGTGAGGGGCGTGCCGATCCCCGCAACCTGCCGCCGGTCCGGGCGGATATCGCCGATTTCAGCCTGGGAGACATGAAGTTTGGCCGCCTCACTGCCGAGTTGGCCCAGCGAGGTGATGGCGTGGTAGTTGAGCCGTTGACCCTGCAGTCGGAGCATTTCCGCATCAGCGGCAATGGCACCTGGGTGGTCGTGGACGCAGATGCCACTCAGCAACGCAGCGAGCTCAGGCTGACGCTGGAGTCGGGCAACATCAAACCGACGCTGGTTGCGCTGGGCTACGATCCAGTCATCGAAGGCGAAAAAGCGGATATCACGCTCGACCTCTTCTGGCCGGGTGGGCCCAGCGAGAATTTCCTGACAATTGCCGGCGGGCGGGTTGTGATCGCCCTGAAAAATGGTCAGGTTCTGCCGGTTGATCCGGGCGGCAGCGGGCGCCTGCTCGGCCTGCTGAGCATCGCCACGCTGCCGCGGCGCCTGAGCCTGGACTTCTCGGATGTTACTGATGAGGGGCTGGCCTTCGATCAGGTGAACGGTGAGTTTCGCTTCGATAACGGCACGGCCTTTACCTGCAACCTGGCGTTGGATGGTCCGGCCACGGATCTGGGTATCGTTGGCCAGGTCAGTTTCCCCAACCGGACCTACAACCAGGTCGCAGTCGCGCGTCCGCATGTCACGGATGTACTCGCGCTCGGTGCAGTCGCCGGTGGGCCGGTGATCGGTGGTGCGGTGGTGCTGGTCTCGCAGATCTTCCGCAAATCGCTGAGCTCGTTCGGTGAGTCCTACTATCGCGTTTCTGGCGGCTGGGACAAGCCGGAGGTGCTGAAAGTACAGCGCAATGAGGTGGATCTGAGACCGTTCAGTGACTGCGAGCGCTATTACGCCGAGATGCTGCGGCAGATGCCACCGGAAGGCGAGCTGGGACGCTAACCGCCGCTGACGCTATCGATCCCGATCAGTTGCATGGCTCTGAAGTCGAAGGTCGAGGCCACGAAATTGCCAGGGAAGACTTCACGCGCATTGTTGTAGCTCATGACGCCGTCGTTGTACGCCTGGCGTGCGAATGCCACCTTGTTTTCGCTGGTGGCCAGCGCTTCGGAAAGTTGCCTCATGTTGGGGTCGGCTTTCAGGTCGGGGCAGGCGTCGGCCAAAGTGAGTAGCCTTTTCAACGCGATGCAGAGCTGGTTTTCGGCGTCGGCAAGCGCCTCAATCGCCGCAGAATTGGCCGGATAATCGGCGGCCGCCTGCAAGGCCATGGCCGCAGTGCTGTGCGCCTGGATGACGGCTTCCAGGGTATTCCGCTCGTGCTGCAGATAGCCTTTGGCAACCTCGACGAGGTTCGGAATCAGGTCGTGGCGGCGCGTCAGCTGCACATCGATCTGCGCAAAGGCGTTGCGTGCGCCATTGCGGATCGTCACCAGCCGGTTGTAGATGCTGATCAGGTACAGCGCCAGTGCCGTGAACAGAACGATAACGACCAGACCCATCATTGCTTCGGCCACACATAGCGGACACCGTCACGATTGCCAAACAGCAGCTGACCATCGGCGCCGAACCCGCGCTCCAGTTGCTCGATGGCGCCGCGCCGCAGAAGGGTCTGCGCTTCGATGTGCCGGACATCGCCGCGCTTGCCGGTAATCACACAGCTTTCCGGGGCTATGCGACCGAAGTAGCCCTCACCCTCGCGCCTGAAGCTCATGGTGCAACCGGGGCCGAGTGCTTCGGTTGTGCTGAGACGACCGGTAGCCAGCAGACCCGGATCCTGGATCAGTGCTGCCGCTGCCTGCCGATCGGTAAAGGACAGGCTGGTCATCGTGTTGCCTGTGCGTCCGGGATTTTCATCAAAGACCAGCAGGTTCTGCCGGTAGATGTCCCCGTTGGCGCCGTCGTGGCGCATCTCCGAGTACAGCGCCCGGCGGTACCCGGGTGGCGGGCTCACTTCGACTACGCGCAACAATATCGGTCGAGCATCCCGCACGCCTTCATCGGGCGGTGACAGGTACGTGCCGATATACAGGGCAATCAGCTCTGCCAGTTCCTGATCTGCAGGGCTGGCGAGTGGCGCTTTGTCGGCAGCGCTGGCGCCAGTGCAGAGGAAAAGCGTGATGATGAACGAAGCAGTTGTGCGCAACATGAAGCACCTCGGTTGTGACCAGCGTTGCAGGCCATGGTCCGGATTCTAGCGGCATTCACCGCAGCAGTGAGACCCTGGGCAGACTTTGATCAGCATAATTGCGTATGATGCGGCCGTGCCGGTAACCACGGATGGTTTGGGATGACACGACATCTGTCTGCAACGCGAGTGATCACCGCGATCGTCATGTCCCTGCTGCTCAGTGCAGCGTCAGCCGCGCCACAAACAACCCGCTCCGGCACCATCACCCGACCCGATGTGCGTTCGAGTACCGTTCTGGTGGTTGATACCAAAGACTCCTCGGTGCTGTTCGCCCAGCGCGACGATGCCGTGCGGCCCATAGCCTCGATCACCAAGCTGATGACTGCGCTGGTGGTGCTGGATGGTGGACAATCACTTGATGAATTCGTCACGATCAGCGGCGACGACCGCAACGCTGCGCGCGGCTCCGCTTCCCGCCTGGGCGTTGGTACCCGACTGAGTCGTGGTGAGTTGCTGCATCTTGCGCTCATGTCTTCCGAAAACCGGGCTGCCCAGGCACTTGGCCGCAGCTATCCTGGTGGACTGGCGGCCTTCATGAAGGCGATGAATGACAAGGCCAAAGTGCTCGGCATGACGCAGGCGAAGTTTGCGGATCCGACCGGACTGTCCAGTGGGAACGTGGCGAGCGCCCGGGACCTGGTCAAGCTGGTCAAGGCTGCTTCGGACCATGAGCTGATCCGCCGCTATTCGACCGGCGAACGCTATACGGTAAAGGCTGGCAAGCAGGCACTCGTATACCGGAACACCAATACGCTGGTCACCAAGCCTGACTGGAACATCGCCGTGCAGAAGACCGGTTATACGCAGGCAGCCGGCCAGTGCCTGGTGATGCACACCCGTATCGACGGGCGGTCGGTGGTTATCGTGCTGCTCAATTCTTTCGGGAAATACACCCGCGTCGCCGATGCCCGGCGTATCCGCAAGTGGATGGAGTCAGGGGCGCGTACGACGATCTGAGGCTGACGCACCGCGCCGCATCGACACCACTATCCCGACGACAAACAGCGCCAGCGCGACCGCGTTGAGCGCCCCACCGATACTGCGTAGTTGTGCCGCCCCGGCCAGCGTTCCTGCCACGCGCAGCAGCAGCGACAGATGCAGCACGACCAGCGGCAGATAGAACAGCGGGTGCCAGGGCAGGCGCACGCCGAGGATCGCCGGGAAGATGATCGGCGCGTGGCCGAAGACCATGGCGAAGATGAAACCGAGCAGGATTGCGTGCAGTCCCGCGCCGTAGGCTGTGCTGCTCGCGACGATACCGCCCGCCGACAGAAGAATCAGCGCGCCGACGCTCAGCCAGACGTAGCCCGAGAGCAGGCATACGGCGATGAAGCGGGTCAGCCCGCGCTGTCGCACCGTG
>JBIJCV010000322.1:0-2828 GCA_044344525.1 Gammaproteobacteria bacterium
GAAGTTGAACAGTTCGGTTGCGTGGTACGTCCCGCCCACATACTGCTGGTAACTGCCGCCCAGTGGATTGGGATAAAAGAGCGGGATCGGCGTACTCAGCCACCACTGCTTGCCAAGCACCTCGAAAGGCAGACTGGTCGGCTTGCCATCACGCCCCACCACTGAATAGTTGCCGTTCACCGGATCATTGGCCACCTGCATGACTTCAAGCGTCTTGCCGGTCCACGGATTGGACCAGGTCTTGAGAACCTCGCCACTGACCGGATCCTCATAGAGCAGGATCTCGCGAGTGACCAGGCGGAAATCGACCTTGCTCTTTGCAGTGGCCAGCGGCCCGCAATGGCGGGTGTTCATGCCTTCAACCTTGAACAGCAGACGGTCTGGCTCGCCCGGCACGCGGCTGTAGGCCACGCCCTTCCAGTAAAAGGTCACCGGCTTGCCATCGACCTCCGAACACTGGATGCGGCGAAGGGCTGCGATCTGCCCTTCCGGTGTTTCCAGGTCCAGCGGCGCGGCAACTGCGGCACAGCTGAAGAGCACTGCAAGCGTGATGAAAAACCGTGACATGGCCGTCTCCTGTTGTTGGACCCGGAACTCTAGCGCCGCGCATGACAAACGCCAACTCGCCTGCACGCTTTGTACGTGCAGCGAACAGCGCAATACGTCGTGCCAGGCATTCCTGAGCGCCGGTGATTACGACTGCTGGCGCATGAACGCGGGCTCAGATCAGAAGCTGGTCGACTTTTGCGGCACAGATGAAATCGTTTTCGGTGAGGCCATCTACCGCATGAGTCGACCACTTCACGGTGCACCTGCCCCATACCACCTCCAGATCGGGGTGGTGGTCCTCTGATTCAGCAATCCAGGCGACTGCGTTGACGAAGCCCAGCGTGCGCGCATAGTTTTTGAAGGCAACGCTGCGCAGCAGGCACTTGCCGTCGGCAGACAGCATCCAGTCCGGGTGCAGGGCACGGCGCAGTTCAGTAACCGCTGCATGGCCCAGCGCCGGGACGCCACCCTCACAGGGCTTGCAGCGCCGCTCCTGAAGTTTTTCCCGCTCGCTCATGATCAATACTCCCGTCAACTGTTACAGGGTCGTCAGGGCAACGAAGGTACCACCGTTGCGTTCACACAGTGCGCGCATGAGATTGGCAAAGCGCGTGCCGTTGCGATCCTGGCCACCGGCAAACTGGGTGGGAAAGCCGACCGCATGGATGCGCACCAGGCGCTCGCCATCCTCTCCGGCGCGGTTGATCCGGTCCACATAGCGCGCCACCGCCTCCACCTGACCCTGGGGAAAATCGTCACCATAGATAAAGATGCTGATCTTGCGTCCGGGTTCATAAAAAGAATTGATCGCCTCAACGATACCCTCGACCGGGCTGGAATCGCTGTAGGGGTTCCAGGTCGACAGCCGGCTGATGATGTTCTTGCGCACACCCGGCGTATCCGGCATCCACTTTCCGGCGTAACTGGAGAACATGTACTTGCCCTCGTCATTCATCACCTGGATGCCGCGCAGCTTGGGGTAGACGGTCAGCGTTTCACTGATCTTGCGCAGCACCAGCTGCCAGGGTCCCTGGTACATGCTGCCCGAGGTATCGATCACGAAGATGATGTACTCGCTGTCCACCGGAATGCCGCCGACCGTCGTGTCTTTCGCCGGCGGCCGGTAGTCGGCCAGCAGGCGGCGCATTTCCTCAGTCAGACGCTGCCGGGCCGACTTCAGCTCGCCCTCCTCGGCAGTTTCAGGCACCGGCGCTTTGGTCGGCCGGAACTGGCCGCGAATCCGGGTCAACTCCGCCTGCAACTCGGCAATCGTCTGCTGCTCGTCGCCGCGCGGCCCCGACAGCTGGCTGGCCAGAATCGCTGTCTGGGCGCTGATTTCAGACAACTGCTTTTCCAGACTCGCGATGACCGCCTGGACTTCTTCGCGGGTAGTCTGGATGGCATCCGGCTCGAACAGCATGGTGATCACCAGCAGCAGGATCACAGCGCCAAAGCCGCAGGAAATCGCGTCCAGAAACGACAGGTTCAGGTTGTCGGCTGCCGCGCGTCGCTGCCGTCTCATGGCCAGTCCCGCGACGGCGTCAGAAAAGAGCCCTTGCTGGCGATCGCCAGACGCCAGAAGAAACCGGCGGCGTCCGGATCACCGTCCATGGGAAACAGCAGCACATTGACCGGCGCACGGTTCGGCAGTTCGCGCACGGCCTGATTGAACAAGGTCGCGCGCTGGGCCGGCTTCACCTGGGTGACACCGCCAGGTGCCTGTTTGCCCTGCGTCGGCAAACCGTCGGTCAGCAGATAGATATTGTCCGGCGCGGGATTCAGCTGCTGCAGCGCTGTAAAGGCATTGACCAGACTTGTGCCTTTGTCCGGCACCACCTTGCGCAGTTCGCTCACCGCCTGCTCCAGCGTGCCGGCGGCACCGGCTTCCAGCCAGGTGCCATCACTGCCGGGCACCACGCTGTGGGCCTGCTCGTTGAATACATAGATCTGAACCTGCGTGCCCGGCGCAATCTGCGTCGTCAGCCAGTCCACCGTGGCGACAGCCTGCCGCCATTTCGGCGCCTGGCGTTTGCGGTCATCCGGCATCGCCCGATACCGGACCACATTCACAAAGGTCCGCGCCAGCATGCTTGCCGAGGCATCGACGAGAATCACCACCCGCTTGCCGCCCATCTGCATGCCAGTCAGATACTGGCGGTTGCCATCGCCGACAAAACTGCGCACCCGGGCGCCCGAGCCGGACTTCTGCTGACTGGCCGTCAACCGGCCCAGACCCTCCTCCAGTCGCTGTATGTCGGCACGCAACTGCTCAGGACTCT
>JBIJCV010000176.1:0-4463 GCA_044344525.1 Gammaproteobacteria bacterium
CGCGGAAGGACAGCGTTGTGAGGCTCCCGCCGGGTGGGATGCCGACGGATTATTGAGTGTCAGCGGTGAAGCGGGGGCAGATGAGCCCACCCGTCGCCCGCTGGCAGGATTGGCGGCTTTGCTTGGACGTAATGACCGGCAGGGCAATGATTGAACCATCAGGAGATCTGCAATGGCAGTTCAGAAAAGTCGCGTAACCCCGTCGAGAAAGGGCATGCGCCAGTCACATGACCGGCTGAAAGCCCCGGCCATCTCGACCGAGTCGGCCAGTGGCGAGACGCACCGCCGGCATCACATCAGTGCTGATGGTTACTATCGTGGCAAGAAGGTCATCGATACGCCTGATGCTGGCGACAACGATTAGTTCAGACGGCACCCTGGACATGACGGTCGCCCGGCACCCGTCGGCGGCCCGCATCTCCCTACGGACGGTCTAGCGCGTCCCTCCATTTTTCGGGAGCCACCTGATGGCCGAAACCGTAACCATCGCCGTTGACGCCATGGGCGGTGATGCTGGTGCGCAGATCTGCGTGCCGGCTGCATTGCAACTGGTTCGCCGGCGCCCCGGTGTGCGCATTATCCTCGTCGGACAGCGTGAGATCCTCGATCCGATCATCGCCAGTTCGGGGGGGCTCCCGGCCAGTGTCGAAATCGTCGATGCGCGGCAGGTCGTGGCCATGGATGAGCCACCGGCGGAATCCCTGCGCAGAAAAAAAGACTCGTCTATGCGTGTCGCGATCGATCTGGTCCGCGACGGCCGTGCCAACGCCTGTGTGAGCGCCGGCAATACCGGTGCCCTGATGGCCACGGCCCGCTTTGTGCTCAAAACCCTGCCCGGCATTGATCGCCCGGCGATCATGGCGCTGTTGCCGACCCGGCACGGTGCCATCCACATGCTCGATCTCGGTGCCAATGCCGATTGCACCGCAGCGCAGTTGTACCAGTTTGCAGTCATGGGTTCGGTGGTTGCAGCGGTCACCGAATCAATCGACCGGCCGCGTATCGGTCTGCTCAATATCGGTGCGGAAGACATCAAGGGCAACGAGGTCGTCAAGCAGGCGGCCGCGCTGCTGTCGGGCAGCGCGCTCAACTATGTCGGCTTTGTTGAAGCCGATGCGATCCAGGATGACCGCGCTGACGTCGTCGTTTGCGATGGCTTCAGCGGCAACATCGCGCTGAAATCGATGGAAGGAACCGCCAAGCTGATCCGTCATTTTCTCGAGATCGAGTTTCGTGCGGGAATCTACCGGCGCCTGGCCGGGCTGATAGCGTGGCCGGTCCTGAAATCGCTCGGGCGACGACTTGATCCACGTCGCTATAATGGCGCGAGTCTGGTCGGTCTGAACGGCATCGTCATCAAGAGTCATGGTGGCGCCGACGTGTTGGCTTTTGAACAGGCGATCACTGTTGCGTTGCTGGAGGCTGAGAAACGCGTGCCGGACCAGATTCGTGAACTGCTCAGCGAGCAGGCCGTATGAAGTATTCCCGTATTGCCGGAACCGGACGTTACCTGCCGGAGCGGGTAGTGACCAATGCCGAGCTCGAAGCCCGTGTCGATACCACCGATGAGTGGATCCGTTCGCGGACTGGTATCGAACGACGCCACATTGCCGCGGATGATCAGACCACCGCAGATCTGGCCGAGCAGGCAGCTCGTCAGGCCATGGCTGCGGCTGGTGTTACTGCCGCAGATATCGATTTTGTCGTCGTCGGTACCACGACACCTGACTTTGTATTCCCGAACGTCGGTTGCCTGGTGCAGGAGCGCCTTGGCATCAGCGCCTGCCCGGCTTTCAGCGTCGAGGCAGCCTGTAGCGGTTTCATCTATGCCCTGAGTATTGCTGATCGCTTCGTTGCCGGTGGCAGCGCGAAGTGTGCGCTGGTGATCGGTGCCGAGACGCTGTCGCGCATCACCGACTGGACTGACCGAAACACCTGCGTGCTGTTCGGTGATGGAGCGGGTGCCGTCATTCTGCAGCCGGCCGATGAGCCCGGCATCATGGCCTGTCACCTCGGGGCGGATGGCAATTACAAGGATCTGCTGTATCACCCCTATGGGGTTTCGCGGCGCCAGCAGCCTGGTGAGACCGAAGGTCCCTACATCCACATGAAGGGTAATGAGGTGTTCAAGGTCGCCGTCAAGACTCTTGAAGGCATCGTGGAAACGACACTCGCTGCGAGTCAGCTTGAGGCCTCGGCGATCGACTGGCTGATACCTCATCAGGCCAACATCCGTATCATTCAGGCCACGGCCAAACGACTCGGGATGCCCATGGAGAAAGTGGTGCTGACCGTGCAGGATCAGGGCAATACATCCGCGGCTTCGGTGCCGATGGCCCTCGATGTGGCCGTGCGGGATGGCCGGGTGAAGCGTGGCGACCTGTTGTTGCTCGAGGGCTTTGGTGGCGGGTTCACCTGGGGCTCGGCGTTAATCAGGTACTGATGGTTATGGCTTTTGTCTGGCGGCTCCTCCGCATACCCACTGTTGTTCTCGCGATCTTCGCCGTGCCTGCTGCGGCGTCTGCAACTGCGGACAGCTGGGTGTTGCAACCGGGGGCACAGCTGGTCGGTGATGTCGGCGTGATAGCCGCTAAACAGGAAGATACGCTCACCGATATTGGGCGCGTGCATGGTCTGGGTTACGAGGAAATCGTCTGGGCCAATCCGGGCGTCGATATCTGGTTGCCGGGTGAGGGTACGCTGGTCACGCTGCCAAAGCGCTTCGTACTGCCGGCGGCACGCAGTGGTGTGGTGGTCAATATTGCCGAGTACCGGCTGTACTATTTTCACCAGGTTGATGGCAAGCCGGGTGTGTCCACATTTCCGGTCAGCATCGGACGCATGGACTGGTCGACCCCGATCGGTCGCTGGTCAGTCGTCGCCAAACAGATCGATCCGCCCTGGTATCCGCCCGAGTCGATTCGCAAAGAGCATCTGGAAGATGGCCGGGGACCGCTGCAGAAGTTCATACCGGCGGGGCCTGACAATCCGCTTGGTCGCTATGCCATGCGTCTCAGCATCAATGGCTATCTGATCCACGGTACAAACCGGCCGGTCGGTGTGGGCATGCAGGTTACCCACGGCTGTATCCGCATGTATCCGGAAGACATCGAATGGCTGTTCCCGCAGATACCGGTGGGCACGCCGGTGACGATCGTCAATCAGCCCTACAAATTCGGCTGGCACGGGGATGATCTGTATCTCGAGGTTCACCCGCCACTGGAGGATGACAAGTCCACCCGTGAGCGGGCCATGACCGTGCTGACCGAGGAGTATGTTCAGGCCACGCGGGATCGTCCGGCGCGTGTAAACTGGCGTCTGGTCGAGGATATCTATCGTCGGCAGGAGGGCGTCCCGGTACTGGTCGGCACCGGGATGGGTTCCGGAACCTGAGGGCAGCCTTATCACCCGGATTCATGTCTGAATAAATACCCGCCACCCCGGAATCAGAAAATCACCAGGAGTGTAGCCATGAAGATTCGACAGATTCTCATTTCACTAAGTGCCTTGTCCCTGCTCGCCATGGCTCAGGGCGCGCTCGCCGAGCAGGCGGCCCGTCCCTACGACAAGACTTTCCTGACCAGTTACGATCTGCTCAAGCCGCGGGCGGGGAAAGCCGGTGCGCCTGGCGATATGGTCTATATCGCACCGAATGCCATGAAGCGACTGGCGGGATATACCGCCGTCATGGTGGATCAGCCCGAAATCATTTTCAGTCCCGATTCCCCGATCAAGGGCATGAAACCCGATGATCAAAAGGCACTTGCTGAGGCCATGCGTGACGCGTTGTCCGGCCGCCTGGCTGCCGGTGGCTACTCAGTGGCCCAGCAACCGGGCGCTGGTGTGCTGTATCTGCGGGTCGGTCTCACAGACCTGATGGTGGCGAACAAGAAGCGCGGCTTTCTCGCTTACACGCCTGTCGGTGCGGTGGTCAAACTCGGTGCTGATGCCGTCAAGGACACGCTCAGCAAGGTGGACTTCATCGAGATGACCTTCCAGGCGGAATTGGTCGACAGCACCAGCAATGACGTACTGGGTGCGATCGTCGCCGCGCGTGGCACCCGCAAGGCCGATGGCCAGAAGGAAACGCGTATCGATCTCAGCGAGTTCGATGCCAACATGCGCATCTGGGGCAACCGGGTGCGCTGCCAGCTCGACAACTCCAAGCTGACGGAAACCAAGCAGAACGATTGCACCGACGATGCCGCTGCGCTCACGCGGTATGCTGACAAGCAGTAATCTGCCACGCAGATTCTACATGTGGTGATCACGCGGGCCTGCGATGCAGGCCCGCCTTGTCACTAGGGATACACCATCCGGCCACCTAGCCAGACGGCCGTTCCCCTGCAGTTGCTACAGGCGCTGAGTTCCATGCCAGCGACAAACAATTCGGTCTGCACCGGTGCCCAGCGATCCAGAAACACGGCGCCACCATTCACCTTGTTCCAGTAAGCCAGTTTCTG
>JBIJCV010000177.1:0-4462 GCA_044344525.1 Gammaproteobacteria bacterium
TCCTGCTGCTCTGGACAGGGCTGCTCAGTGCTGCATTGTTGTGCCGGTTGCGCGGCTGGCTGACGCGATTCTCCGTCCCCGAAGGCAGCGTCATCACTTTTCTGGTCGTGATGGGCAGTGTCGCCGCCGTCTCCGAAGCAGCCTTCTGGCTGGGCCGCACTCTGGGCGCCGGGCCGGACACCGGCGGCGGCTGGTTTCCGACCAATCAGCTGGCCTTCCTGACCCGCAACCTCGCCATCGGCATGCTGGTGACTGCGCCACTGCTGCGCTACTTCTACGTGTCCCAGCAATGGCAGCGCAATGTGCGCCGGGAAGCCGAGTCGCGGCTCAACGCACTGCAGGCACGAATTCGTCCGCACTTTCTCTTCAACAGCATGAATACCATCGCGGCATTGACCCGCAGCAACCCGCTGGCCGCGGAACAAGCCGTCGAGGATCTGGCCGATCTGTTCCGCGCTTCGCTGCGCGATGGCCGGCAACTGATTCCGCTGCGGGAAGAACTGGAGATCGCCCGCGTATACGAACGCATGGAGCAGCACCGGCTTGGCGCGCGTCTGCAGGTCGATTGGCAGCTCGGTCCGCTACCCGAAGACACGCAGATTCCCGGGCTCACCATTCAGCCCCTGCTCGAAAACGCGATCTACCATGGCATCGAGCCACTACCGCAACCGGGCTGCATCCAGGTATCGGGTGAATCCACTGACGGCATGGTGCGCATCCGGGTCAGCAACCCGCTGCCGCCAGCCGCACTCATGGCCCGACCAGGCAACCGCATGGCCCTGGACAACATCCGCGAACGGCTTGAACTCGCCTTTGGCGCGCGCGGCGTGCTGTCGGTGATCGATACGGTGCCGGGCATGTTCACGGTCACCATCGAGTTCCCGGCCGATCGACCGGCGCTCCCGGCATGACCACCGACACCACAAGCGTACTGATCGTGGATGACGAACCACACGCACGCAGCCGACTGCGCCAGCTGCTGGCGGAAATCTCCGGCTTCAGCGTGGTCGGTGAGGCCAGCCACGGCGAGGAGGCCCTGCAGACCGCCAGTGAGCTTCAGCCCGATATCGTCCTGCTGGATATCCGCATGCCGGGGCTCGATGGCCTGCAGGTGGCCGGCCATATGGCGAACTGGAAACAGAAGCCGGCGATCATCTTCACCACAGCCTATGACGAATATGCGATCCAGGCCTTTGAGGCACAGGCGATTGGCTATCTGCTGAAACCGGTGCGCCGCGAGCGCCTGCAGCAGACGCTCGCCCATGCAGCGCGCGTCAGCCGCGCGCAACTGTCAGAACTGCCGGGGTCGCTGCCCCGCACACAGATCTGCGCCCAGCGCGGCCGCAGCCTGCAGATGATCCCTATCGACGAGATCTACTGCTTCCAGGCCGATCAGAAATACGTGACAGCGCATTACACGGGCGGCGAGGCGCTGCTGGATGAACCCCTGAAATCTCTCGAAAACGAGTATGGCGAGCGCTTTCTGCGCATACACCGCAATGCGCTGGTGGCCGTCGAATACATGGATAGCCTGGAGCAGGAGGATAGCGGCACGTGGCAGGTACGGCTCAAGGCCGGTCTGCCGCCACTCGCCGTGAGCCGCCGACATGTCGGCGAGGTCAAGCGACGGCTGCGGGCCGGGCGGACTGCCAGCACTCCCGTATAATCGCCTGCATGCCCTGGTCCCGGAAAAACAACCTGTCAGGCGGCGATGCCGGCACGGGAGCAAGCAACTCTCAGCCAGAAACAGCCGCAACGCCGATCAAGGCGCGGCCGCGCTGCGGAACCTGTGCATTGCTGCCGCACTGCCTGCCAGCCGGTCTGGCACCTGAGCCACTGCGCAAATTCGAGAATATCGTTCAGCACTTTGCCACTCTGGCACCCGGCGAACACCTGTTTCGGGTCGGCGACAGCTTTCATTCGCTGTATGTCGTGCGTACCGGTTGCCTGAAAACCTGCGCCGTCGACCCCAACGGGCGGGAGCATGTGCTCAATTTCCATTTCGTGGGCGAGATCATCGGCATCGACGCAATTTTTCCCGAGCGGCATTTTTCCGATGCCATTGCGCTGGTGGAAAGCTCGGTCTGTCATCTGCCATATCGTGCCATCAGTCAGCTGGCGCGGGAGATTCCGGAACTGCAGCTCCAGATCCTGCGTGCGCTCAGCCGACACGTGTTCAGCATGACCAGCATCTCCGGCGACTTCACCGCCGAGGAACGACTCGCGGCCTTTCTCGTCATGGTCGGCGCCCGGCACCGGCTCGCCGGCGGCGCCGCGACCGAACTGCAGCTGGCGATGTCCCGGCAGGATATCGCCAACTATCTGCGTCTGGCGACCGAGACGGTCAGCCGCATACTCGCGCGTTTCCAGAAGAGCGGGCTGCTGCGCGCCAATCGCCGGCAGATCACCCTGCTGGATCCGGATGGACTGTATGCGATCGCCGAATGCATGAACCCCTACTCCCGGGGCGGCATCAAGCGCCGCCGTCCTGAAGCGGGCAGCACGCGCAACTGAGACAGAGACAGCACATGGCCAACGAGCGGGACGTAATCATCATCGGCGCAGGGCCGTCCGGCCTGTCGCTGGCCACTGCCCTGGCGGATGCTGACTTTGGCGTGACGTTGGTCGAGAAGCTGCCGCGGGCCGTGCTGGCCGCTCCACCGGTGGATGGCCGGGATATCGCGCTCACCCATCGCGCCGTCGGCATCCTGCAGTCACTGGGCATGTGGCAGAAATATCCTGCCGACGAGGTTTCGGCGATCCGTGAAGCCCGGGTCCTCAACGGCAAGTCACCGCACTTTCTGGGTTTCAATACACATGGCACACAGCAGACCGAACTCGGTTACCTGGTACCGAACAACCTGATCCGGAAAGCCGCATTCGAGGTGGCTGAATCCAGATCGCGGGTCGAGATCATCAGCGACGTATCGGTCAGCGGCGTGGCAGCCACGGCCAGCGCCGCCGAAGTGCGCCTGGTGGATGGACGGATACTGACTGCGCCGTTGATGGTTGCCGCCGACAGCCGCTTCTCAGACGCCCGCCGCCGCATGGGCATTGGCGCCGACATGCGCGATTTTGGTCGCGTGGTGATCGTCTGCCGCATGTCCCACCAACTGCCGCACAACGGGATCGCTCACGAGTGCTTCCACTACGGTCGTACGCTTGCTGTGCTGCCACTCAACGGCCTGCTTTCGTCTGTCGTCATCACGCTGTCTGCCGATCAGTCCAGCGCCATGATGCAGACCCCGATACCTGAATTTGAAAAACTGGTCAGCGAGCAGTTCGAATCGCGACTGGGCGCGATGCGGCTGGTGGGCGAACGGCACACCTATCCGCTGGTCGGGGTATACGCCCAGCGCTTTGCCACCCAGCGCTTCGCGCTGATGGGTGATGCCGCAGTAGGCATGCACCCGGTTACCGCTCACGGCTTCAATTGCGGGCTCTACGGCGTGGAGTCACTGACCCGCGCCTTACGCGGTGCGCGTGCCGCCGGACGGGATATCGGCAGCATGGCGGTACTGGCCCGCTATCAGTCAGAACACCGGCGCGCGACCCGGCCGATCTATCTGGGCACCAATGTGCTGGTCAGCCTGTTCACGGATGACCAGATGCCGGCACGCTTTTTCCGGACCGCGGTGCTGCGTCTGGCGAATCGGCTACCGCCATTGAAGGCCGGCATCACCCGTCAGTTGACCGGCAAAGCCTGACAAAAAAAGAGCTGCGCCGTTCTAACGCAGCTCATTTCTGACCGCCATGTGGATAGCTGCTCTATTCGGGATTTGCGTGCAGCCCACAACCCTCCGAATTACCAGCCCTTGCAATAGGGTCATACGTAAGTTCCACTATCGACAGATACTTAGCCAGCCTGCGTAGTGGAATAACAGTGCTTTATGAATTGAGTCGTGGGGCGAAAGCAGCCGGTTTGTTGTTTCTGCGCTACGTTTTTGATATCCCGCGATTAAGGGGGGGGTAAACCCACATGAAAACCATCAGTCATACAAACAAGCCGTTGCTGGGTCTTGCAGGGCTGGCCATCAGCCTGCTTGCACAACCTGCCATGGCCGTCCCGGAAGAGATCTTCGTCACGGCCCGCAAATACGAGGAAAACATCCAGGAGATCCCGATCTCGGTGAGCGCATTCACATCGAAGAACATCGAAGATCTCAACCTCAAGAGCATCGACGACATTGCGAAGTTCACGCCGGGTCTGTCCTTCACCTCGGCCTTTGGCCGGCAACCCGGCTCGGACCGCCCGTCGATGCGCGGTATCACGACCATCCAGAACGGCGTCGCCAACAGCGCGTCAGTCGGGTATTTCGTTGATGGTGTGTACCTGTCGGGCTCGCCGCAGGCCACGGAACTCTCCAACCTTGAGCGGGTGGAAGTGATCAAGGGTCCGCAGGCTGCGCAGTTTGGTCGTGGCACCTATGCTGGTGCCATCAACTACATCACGCGCAAACCC
>JBIJCV010000178.1:0-4426 GCA_044344525.1 Gammaproteobacteria bacterium
GGACGCAGTTGCCGGATCCGGACTGCATTCTTCTGCGCCACTTCAGCCATCACGCAAGCCTCGCGCGACCGGCTCCGCGTCGCCACGGCGTCGCGCTGGGCCTGCAGGACCTGGGCGCGCAGATCCTGGTTCCAGAGTTCCAGCAATACATCGTCCGCCTTGACGCGATCACCTTCCTTGAACGGAAGACGGGCGATCTGCCCACCGATGGGCGGTGCGAGACGCGCCCGCTGACAGGCATCGACGGTACCGGCACGGGTGTTGGCAACTGTGGCGAGGACCGAACCGGGTTCAACCTTGGCGAGCGTGACTGGCACCGGCTTTGGACGGCCCAGGTACCAGGTCAGCAGCGCGACAGCCACTAGCAATAGAACGACGATCAGGATCTGTTGCAGACGACGACTCACGCGACTCTCGCTCCTCGATACCCCGGAGGGGGCAGTCGATTATACGGGGCGCAGAGCGGGTATCCGCTGTCAGCCGAAGAAGTCCTTCGGGTCCAGTCCGAAAGCACCGGGATCGAGTCCGCGGCTGATCCAGCGTGCATCGCTGTCGCCGCGCTTTGACCCGGTACTGCGCAGATCCAGCACCTTCGGCACAGCCAGCGTGGCCTTGTCAGGATTGGTGAGCAGCCTGAGCATGGGACGCAGGCGCTGCACGCGGTTCTGCCCGGTCACTACAGCGACCTCGCCGGTGTTGAGTTCGACCAGCGAGCCGGTCGGAAACATGCCGATGGCCTGCACAAACTGTTCCACGAGCTCTTTCTGGAACAGCGTTCCGGACAGACTGTTGAGTTCCCGCACCGCATCGTAAGCCGACCTGGCCGGCGCGTAAGGGCGCTTGGTGGTCATCGCATCGAAACAATCCACGATACCGGCGATGCGGCCAAAAACCGGTATGTCGGTACCCGACCGGCCTTTGGGATAGCCGGAGCCATCGTTGCGCTCGTGGTGATGCTGAAGCATTGCGATAACGTCAGCATTCAGGCCGGAAGTGGTGCGCACCATCTCCAGCCCCAGCGACACATGCTTGCGGATGATTTTCTGCTCGACATCTTCAAGCGGCCCCTGCTTGAGAATGATGCTCTGTGGAAGCCGTGCGTTGCCCAGATCGAGCAGCATGCCGCCCAGCGCAAGGGTCTCGATCGCGCCGCGCTCAAAGCCCAGATGACGACCGAGAATCGCTGCCCATACGGCGCTGCCGATCTGCCGAAGCGGGCTGCTTGCATCCCGTTTGCGCAGACACACCAGCCAGGCCATCGCGTCCTGGTTGCGCAAAATGCTGTCGACCAGTGGAACAACCGCTTGCTGCAGGCGCCCGGCATCGAGTTTCCGGACCTGTGGAAACTGCTCAAGCATCTCGCTGAGAATGCGTGCCGCGTTGTCGTAGGCCTGTGCCGCCTTGGGTGCTTCCTGACGGATAGGCACTGCATCCCGGTGGCGTAGCGCGGGCAGATATTTTGTCAGGATGCCGCGCCTGTCGAGCCGGGCCAGCGAGTCGACGAGCCGCCGCGCCAGTCCTGCCGGCGCCGCATGCATCAAGCGGGTCGCCGGAGCCGCCAGCACACTGGCGTACTCCTGCTCCTTGCAGCGCGCGTCCAGGACTTTTTCTTCAGTCAGCGATCCCTGACTGACATCTACATAAACATGTTTGCAGAAGTGCCGGAGCTGCTGCAGTTCATTGGCATCCCGGATCTCGAAACCCTTCAGGAGAAACGGCGTCTCCAGCCACGGGCGGTCGAGCTGGGCCACATACATGCCGCACTGGAGGTTGGCAGTTTCGATCTTGAGTCGCTTGGGCTGCACAAATGCTTCCGGGGCCGGACAACATGCCGGCAAGTACAGCAGACATGGTATTCACTGCGTGCCGGTGGCGCGTGCAAGCGGTCACACTTTTGGAGGCGGTTTTCGGTCAGTCAGTGCATTTGATCCCGGTACCGCCAAGACCACAGTACCCGCCCGGGTTCTTCGCCAGGTACTGCTGGTGGTAATCCTCTGCATACCAGAACTTGCCGGCCGCTTCGATTTCAGTCGTCACCGGGCCAAAGCCACCCCCCGCCAGACGCTCTGCGAAGCCCAGTGCGGAGCGCAGGGCAGCATCGCGCTGCTCATCGTCATACCAGTAGATCCCGGAACGGTACTGGGTTCCCACGTCATTACCCTGACGCATGCCCTGCGTCGGGTCATGTGACTCCCAGAAAACCGTCAGCAGTTGCTGGTAACTGATCAGTGCCGGGTCATACACCACGCGCACCACCTCGCTGTGGCCGGTACGCCCCGAACACACCTGCGCATAGTCCGGGTCGGGGGTTGAACCGGCCGAATAACCGACGGCCGTACTCCATACGCCCGGCAACTGCCAGAACCGGCGCTCTGCACCCCAAAAACAGCCCATCCCGAACATCGCCAGCCTGAGGTGTTCGGGAAAGGGTGGCAGTAGCGGATGTCCGTTGACGAAATGTCGGTTGCCGGGTTGCATACCGGCACACCCTACCCGATATGCAGGGGCTGCGGGAATTGGTAATTTGCAGCCATGTACCAATACTGCCGGACGCCTGTGGCGCGGAGCATGATCAGCCTCATCGTGGCGGTGACCTGCGCGGGCGGCGGACTTTGGAGCCTTGCGGCATGCGCTGAGGAAATCAGCACAACCGGGGAACGGCGCTCTGCAGCCTACGCAAGAATGCTGCGCCTGCTCGAAGAAGACCGCCCGGCCGATGCCGTGCCGGCAGCCCTTGAAGTCGTGACACTGACCCGGGAACTGGAAGGTGACGACAATCCGGCACTGGTTGTTCCGCTGACCAATCTTGCCACCGCACAGTTGCGCGCCGGCGATCTGCTGGCTGCAGAGGGCAACTACAGCGCTGCGGTCTCGCTGCTGGAAAAACATGCGGGCATCGTTTCACCGGGACTGGTCACGCCGCTGACGGGGCTCGCCCAGACCTACATGCGCGCCGGGCAGTTCGTTCAGGCCACTGAGAGCTATGCGCAGGCACTGCATGTCAATCACGTGAACGAGGGCTTCTATAACCTTGAACAGTTTCCGGTCCGTGATGGACTCACCGAGAGCTACCTCGGCCAGAAGGATCTTGAAAAGGCGAATTTTCATCAGGAATCGCAGTTGCGGATCATGCAACACCGGCTCGGCGGGGGAAGTCCGGAATTGTTGCCAGCCTTGTCCAAGCTGGGCGGCTGGTATGAGCGCACTGGACAGATGCAGTCAGCGCGACTGGTGCACCAGGATACGGCCCGGCTGATTGCCGCCAGCAAGGGCGAAAATGACCCTGCGCTGGTCGAACCACTGATCGCGATCGCCGGCAGTTATCGTGCGCAGGCTTTGTTGCCGCCGGGACCAGACCCGATGCAGGGACCGGAAACCCTGTTACCGATGAGCGGCGTCATGCTGCGCAAAGCACTGAGCATCATCGATCAGCAAGCGCAGCCGGATCCGCTGCAGCGGGCACGCGTGCTGGTCGAGTTCGGTGACCTGTACCTGATATGGGGCAAACGCAACTCCTCTGCCGAGGCCTATGCCAATGCCTGGCGAACGCTGTCCGGCAAAGAGGACTTTGCCGAGCGTCGCGACCAGTACTTTGCCGAGCCGGTGCGCCTGTTCTGGACCGCCGCACCGGAGGTATATCCGGCATCGGCACGCAAGCTGCCACCCGGCAGCAAGCTTGAGCCAGGCTATGTGGTGGTCAAATATGCGGTCGATGCGACCGGTCAGGTCAACTCGGCCGAGGTGCTGGAGTCAGACCCGGCCGGACTGCTGGACAAGAGCGTCCTGAACGCGGTGCGTCGCTCCCTGTACCGGCCACGTCATGTCGACGGGCTGCCGGTCGCTACCGATGGCCTCAGTCTGCGTCATGCGTTTGCTTACCAGATCAAGCCCAAAGCCACCCCGCCGGCGGAACCGGCTGAAGACGCAAAACCCATCACGCAGCCCGACTCGGACAATCGCAACTGAGCCGGCAGTACATCCGGAACCGTCTCCACAACGTACACTCAGAACCTGGCCTGGAATGAACCCGATGTCTCACTGCTTGCGCATGCTCACCCTGCTGACTGGGCTCAGCCTCCTCTGGAGCGGCAGTCATGCCGCAGCACCGGACTACAGCGAGTTCGATGCCGTCCTGCTGCGCAATGTGCAACAGGGCTTCGTCGATTACGCCGGCATCAACGCCGATCCCGCTTTCGCACGGTCTGTGGCCAGTCTTGGCGAGACCAGGACTGAAGATGTCGCAGACAGCCGCGCACGCCTCGCATTTCTCATCAACGCCTACAATGCATTTGCGGTCCAGGGCATCCTCAACGGGTACACGCCCGCGTCCTGGCTCCAGCGTTACACCTACTTCAGACGCCAGAAGTACCTGCTGATGGGTGAGCCGGTCAGCCTGCAGGAACTCGAGACCGGGCAACTCATTCAG
>JBIJCV010000179.1:0-4424 GCA_044344525.1 Gammaproteobacteria bacterium
CCTGGTCGTGAGCGCCACGAAGACCGGTACCGCCAATGCCATCACCATGGCAGTCAGTGGCGGCGATGGTGGCCTGAGTCCTTTCGTCTACGCCAGCGGCGGACTGTCGAATACCATGACGCAGCTCGATGCAGCGGCGAATGCCGGTGCAGTCATCGACGGTATAGCGGTCAGCAGCGCGAGCAATACGATTAGCAACGCCATCGACGGCGTTACGCTGAATCTGGTCAAAGCAGAACCGGGCACGAAGCTCGCACTGAATATCGAATATGACACCGACGGCGCAAAACGCTCGGTAGGCAATTTCGTCAACAACTACAACAAGCTGGTCGATACGATCACCGAACTGACCAAATACAACAAGGACACCAAGGACGCCGCACCGCTGCTTGGCGATGCCACCGTACGCGGCATCCGCGACCAGTTGCGCCGTGAACTCAGCAGCGCGCTCGGCAATACCGACACGGCATCGCTGGCCAGCATCGGGGTGACAACGCAGACCGATGGCAAAATGGCGGCGGATGCCACCAAACTTGATGCCGCACTGGCTGACGACTTCGACTCTGTCGGCGGCCTGTTCACCGGCACAACCGGACTCGCTACTCGCCTGGACACGATTGTCAGCTCAACCCTTACCAGTGCCGGTGCGATAGCCACCCGTGAGGGCAACCTGAAAACCACCCTCAAGAGCATTACCACCCAGCGCGCATCACTGGATCAACGCCTGGAACAGGTTCGTGCGCGCCTCAGCAAGCAGTTCAACGCGATGGACAGCTTGCTCGGACAGCTCAAGACCACCAGCAGCTTCCTGTCAGCACAACTCAGCTAGGACAACATCCCACATGACTTACCCGTCACCGCACAACCCGCTGCAGCAGTACCGCACCGTTGACGCCTATGGTGCGGCGGCCTCCTCAGACCGGATGCAGCTGATCCTGCGCCTGCTGCAGGGTGCACTGGACCGCATCACCAGCGCGCGCGGCCACATGCAGCGCCGCGAGATCGGCCCCAAGGGCGAAGCCCTTGGCCGCGCCGTACGCATGATCGACGGCCTGCGTGCCTGTCTGGATCACAAGAACGGTGGCGACATCGCTGCCAACCTGGCCGCCCTCTATGAATACATGACGCGCAGACTCACTGAAGGCAACCTGCGCAACGATCCACGCGCACTGGATGAAGTTGCGGAACTGCTGGAGGAAATCCGCGCTGGCTGGGAACAGGTCTCGTCGTCGCCTGCGCTGCGGGTCGTCGCACCGGTCAACGCAGGCGAGAGCCGCGCGGGAGAGAGCCGGGGCATCGCATGAACTGTCTGGACCGGATCATGGAACTGACCGACGACATCGAGGAGCGCGTGCTGGCGGCTGACTGGGCCGGCGCCACCAATCTCGACATCGAGCGTCGGCAGTTGCTTGGGGAATTGTTTGCCCGTAATCCGGATACTGCAAAAAACGGTGAAAACCGGGCGATTCTCGAACAACTGCTGGCACGCAACAACGCAACCATGGCGACACTGGGGAGCGCACGGCAGGCACTGACCATCGCCGCCCGGCAGCTGGATGCAGCCCCCACCGTGGTACGCGCATACGAACGCAACTCCCTGCATGCCGGGGCCAGAACAGCGACGGCAGGAGGCTGAACAGCAATGAACCAGGTACAACTTGAGCCGGAGTTTGCAGGACTGGCGCTGCATGATTATCTGCCACTGGCGTGGGAACCGTCTGACCTGATCAACCCGGCCGACCTCGAGCACTACAATCAGGAAACCGCACGGGCTTTGCAGGCAGTAGCCCTGTTCGAGGAAGCACCCAAGGAAATCTCGACGGATGCGCTGCATCAGGGACAGGACCTGCTGCACCTTGAAGTCAAGGTGGACGTTCTGCTGTCACTGGTATCACGTCTTGTGAATCAGCAGCACGGTTTACCCAAGTTCCACAACACCGTACTGCGCGCCGATACGCTCGAGTGGACCGGGCCGGCTGTTGACCAGGCGCGCACCGGCGATACCGGTATCATCGTGCTGTACCCGAATCCGCTGCTGCCACTGCCCTTCCGTCTGGCGGGCCGCATTGCCGGTTCGGTCGAGCGTGGTGGCACACGCTGGCGCCTGACCCGCTTCGAACACATGTCACCAGCGGTACAGATCGGCCTGGAAAAGCTGGTGTTCCGCCGTCACCGGCGCCAGGTGGCCATCGCACGCGGCACAGACGTGTTCAGCAAGACCGGTATCCATCGCGCGCCAAATTTCTGACCTGCCTGCCAGTCCGCCCCCGCCAATTCCCCGGCACCAGCGCCCCGGCCGCCTCCCGGAAACTCGCTAACACATTGTTTTTTATTACTTGTTAGCGCTAGGCACGCTTCTTGCTCATGGTTCTTCCGTAACCGTTGGCAAAGAAGTGTGCATATGACCCACCCCAGCCAGAATGCCCAGCAAAGGGATCAGCTCACAGATGCCCTGCAGAGCTTCAGCAGCGCATCGGAACGACTCGAGACCGCCTACGCGCGCCTTGAAGCCGAAGTCGGTTCACTGAAGACGGCGCTCGCCGCAACCACAGACGAAAGAGATTCTGCGCTGGCGCAGAGCGCCCAGGTCAACACACAGCAGCGCAAGGTCGATGTGGCCCTGTCCCGTCATCAGCGCCTTGCCGCACTCGGCGAAATGGCTGCCACACTCGCGCATCAGATTCGCACACCACTTTCGGCTGCCCTGCTCTACACCTCCAATGCGGCCAACCCGGCGATTCCGCAACCCCGACGCGACGAGCTGCTGAGCCGTGCGATCGGCTGCCTGAACAATCTCGAACACCTGGTAGGCGACATGCTCGGCTTCGCACGCGGTGCAGTCTCGAGCAACCTGCCGGTTGCACTCACCGATATCGCTGCTGCGACCGAAAATGCGGCGGTAGCCCTGCTGCGACCGGGCCAGAAACTTGAGGTACAGCCGGCGCCGGCCGAGGCCATCGTCTGCGGCAATCGCGAGGCACTGGTCGGCACACTGCTCAATCTGATCACCAATGGCCTGCAGGCCGCCGGCGCCAGGGCTGTCGTCAGCGTCAGCTTCAGTATCAGCGGCAGCCATGCGGAACTGCGCGTCAGCGACAACGGGCCGGGCGTACCGCCTGGCCTGCGTAACCGGATATTTGATCCATTCTTCACTTCCCGCAGCGATGGCAACGGCCTCGGCCTGGCGGTCGTGAAGTCCGTGGCCCGCGCCCATGGCGGCGACGTTCACGTCGAGAACAACCCGCTACAGGGTGCGAGTTTCGTCCTGCGACTGCCGCTGGCGACCGTACTGAGTCACATACCCGCACGCGACACGCACAGCCGAACCGGATCGAAGGAGCATCAGGCAGCATGAGCAAGCGGCACCCCATCCTGCTGGTCGAGGACGACGCCACGCTGCGTGAAGCACTGGCCGAGACCCTGCGCCTCGCCGACTATGAAGTCGTCACTGCGGCCGACGGCGTAACCGCGCTGGTCGCCCTCACCGTTGATGTCTTCGAAGCCGTGGTCACCGATTACCAGATGAAGCCGATGGATGGCTTTGCACTGCTGTCAGCCATCCGCGAGTTGCGCCCGTCGCTGCCGGTCCTGATGATCACTGCACACGGCAGCATCGAACATGCCGTGCGCTGCATGCTGGAAGGCGCTACCGACTATCTCGTCAAGCCATTTGCTGCTCCGCTGCTCATCGAGCGGCTGAAGCGCCTGCGCCCGCTGGCGACGCACTCTGCACACGACCTGGTCGTGGCCGACCCCCTGAGCGTGGAACTCGTCGGACTCGCCGAACGGGTCGCGGCATCAGATGCCACGGTCCTGATCAGCGGCGAAAGCGGCACCGGCAAGGAAGTCCTGGCCCGGTTGCTGCACCAGGTGGGGCCGCGGTCCGAGCGCCCGTTTGTGGCGATCAACTGCGCAGCGATTCCGGAAAACATGCTGGAGGCACTGCTGTTCGGCCATGAAAAAGGCGCCTTTACCGGTGCGCATGAAGCGCGCGCCGGCAAGTTTGAACAGGCCCAGGGCGGTACGCTGCTGCTCGACGAAATCAGTGAAATGGATATCGGCCTGCAGGCCAAGCTGCTGCGGGTACTGCAGGAACGTGAAGTCGAACGCATCGGCGGCCGTGCGCCCATTCCGCTGAATGTCCGCGTCATCGCCACGACCAACCGCGACCTGCGACAGCACGTTGCAGCGGGAAAGTTCCGCGAAGATCTCTATTACCGGCTGAGTGTATTCCCGCTCACCGCTCCGGCACTGCGCGAGCGTCCGGGCGACATCATCCCCCTGGCACAGCACTTTCTGCACAAGATCACCGGCGATGCGCGCCTGACACCGATGCTCACTGAAGACGCCATCAGCGCCCTGAACAGTCACGCGTGGCCCGGCAACGTCCGCGAACTGCAGAACCTGTTGCAGCGGGCGGTGAT
>JBIJCV010000180.1:0-4402 GCA_044344525.1 Gammaproteobacteria bacterium
AGGAATATCGTCACGCGCCGGCGCGCCGAAGGTATCGCCTGGTTCGATTTCGGCGCGCTGTGCAGCGGACCGCGCAGCCAGGAGGATTACATCGAGATCGCACGGTGGTTCCAGACCGTGATCATCTCCGGGGTACCACCACTGGACGAGAACCATGAAAACGAGGCACGGCGTTTTATCGCCCTCGTCGATGAGTTCTACGACCGGCGCGTAAACCTGATCGTCTCGGCCGCCGAGCCGATCGGCCGGATCTATGCCGGTACACGCCTCTGCCACGAATTCGAACGCACCCGCAGCCGGCTGCTGGAGATGCAGTCAATGGAATATCTGGCTGCCGAACATCTGCCCTGAACGGCATCATCAACTGATGTTGCCAGCCTCCCGCGAAGCGCGTTTCGCTATACTCGAGCCGATACTCAAACGGGAGCCGGCCATGCGCTTGTGCGGATTGATTCTGCTGCTGTTGTGCGGACTGTGCGGACCGCTCACGGCATCTGTCGCCGCCCCGGTCAGCGCAGCACAGCGCGTACCCATAGACCTGCGACGCACCACCCTGATCGTGCGTGACATGGACACCTCGCTGCGCTTCTACCGCGATGTACTTGGCCTCAAGGTGGCCTACGACCAGATCATCCGTACGCCGCGGAGCGCCACCAGCGATGCCGCTGCCGAGCGTTCATTGCGCCTGGTGCTGCTGCAGGCCAATGACGATTTCATCGGCATGATCGGCATGATCCAGTACTTCAAGCCCGCAAAGCCGGTACCCGCAGCGCCGGCTGAACCTTTCAGCATTGGCAGCATGGTTTTCGTCTTCAACGTAAAAAATGCCGCAGCCAGATTTGCCGCGGCGCGTGAGGTACCCGGCGTCCGGGTCATCGACGAACCGAAGCCGACCACCTATCCGGGTTACGGCGGCAAAGGCGTGATCCCGGTGCTGGTGAGCACGCTCACCGACCCGGACGGCTATGCGATCGAGCTTAACGAGCTGCTGGTCGAGGATCCCCGGCAGGGAGATGCCAAGGCGCCGGCTTCGAACTGAGCCAGATACCCGCCTGGCGGCGGAATCCTCGCCCGGCAGCCAGGGCCCCTCATGCCGGGCCGTTCGCGCCCGCCATACGGTCATACTTCAGGAAAAATTCGCGCCCCAGCGCAACCAGCTGGTTCTCGCTCGGGTGGTCTACCACCTTGTAGGCAGCAATGTGTTTGGCCGTATGCGGACGGTGCTTCTTCGCGTAGTGCTCGAAATCAGCAGTAGCGGTATGCGGCCCCACCGCCAGCACTTCGGGAATGCCCTCCAGTGCATCACACACCTCACCAAAAAACTCGTGCTCGGTACGGACATTGCTGCCGTGCTGCTTGGTCGGGTGAGAATGTGCCTTCAGCTTCTTGCTGGACAGGACTTTCTCATCGTCGAAGTGCAGAACCTGGGCATGCTGGTGATCGAGCCAGACTATGGCGTGCGAGCGAATCATCGGGTAAATCCTTCGTTTGTTGACCTGGTATGCCAATGTACAGATGACGGCAGATCTGCACCAGAGCCAGCAATCATTATGGGCTGAGGGATCGCTATTTATCCTGTAGTCGGGGGTAGCCAGCGTTTAGAATCCCACCATCAGCAATCCAGATGGAGTATCTGCATGACAGGCAAGCTGGTCCTCTGCCGGCACGGACAGAGCACATGGAACCTTGAAAACCGCTTTACCGGCTGGACCGACGTCGACCTGACCGACCAGGGACGCAGCGAGGCGCAGAACGCCGGTCGGGAACTGGCGCGGCTCGGTTTCCGCTTCGATATCGCCTACACCTCGGTGCTCAAGCGGGCGATCCGTACGCTGTGGCTGATGCTCGACGAAATGGACCTGATGTGGATCCCGGTGGAGCGCAGCTGGCGGCTCAACGAACGGCACTATGGCTCACTGCAGGGCCTGAACAAGGCGGAGACTGCCGCCAAACATGGCGAGGACCAGGTCAAGATCTGGCGCCGCAGTTATGACACCCCGCCACCGCCGCTGTCGGTAACCGACCCGCGCCATCCGGCCAACGACCCCCGCTACCACAGCATCGCCGGCCTGCCGGGCACCGAATCCCTCAAGGACACGCTGGCCCGCGTTCTGCCCTTCTGGCAGGACCAGGTGGCCCCGCGTCTCCTGCGTGGCGAGAACGTGCTGGTCACGGCACATGGCAACAGCCTGCGCGCCATGGTGAAGATGCTCGACAACATGTCCGAGCAGGACATCCTCGAGTTCAACATCCCCACCGGCATCCCGATGCTCTACACGCTGGACGCCCACCTGCAGCCACTGAAGCGTGAATATCTCGGCGATCAAGCCGCCATCAGCAAGGCCGCCGAAGCCGTAGCACAACAGGGCAAGGCGAAGTGATCTACGCGCTGGATGAGCTGGTGCCGCAGCTCGCTGCGGATGTTTACGTGGCGCCAAATGCCACCGTCATTGGCGATGTGATCCTCGCGGCGGAAGTGAGCGTGTGGTTCGGCGCCGTATTGCGCGGCGATGTCGAGCGTCTCACCGTCGGCCGCGGCAGCAACATCCAGGACAATTCAGTGCTGCACTCGGACCCGGGCGCACCGCTGATGGTCGGTGAACTGGTCACCGTCGGACACATGGTGACCCTGCACGGCTGCAGCATCGGCGACGGCACGCTGATCGGCATGGGCGCGGGTGTTCTGAATCACGCCCGGGTAGGCCGCAACTGCCTGATCGGTGCCCATGCGCTGATCACCGAAGGCAAGGACTTTCCGGACGGCATGCTGATCGTCGGCGCACCGGCACGCGCCATCCGACCACTGACGCCGCAGGAACTTGAGCGGATCGCCGGCAACCGGCAGCGCTATATAGAACGGGCCAAACGCTATCGGGCCGGCCTGCGTTCCCTGCCCTGATTTCACCCGGCGGCGCCTGTCAGGCGCTTTCAGTGCGTAGCCTGATCAAGCCTTCCTGAGCGAGCGTCGCCACCAGCTGACCGTCGGCCGTGAACACGTGACCGCGAGCCAGGCCGCGTCCGCCGCTGGCTGCCGGGCTGTCCAGCGCAAACAGCAGCCACTCATCCACACGGCAGGCGCGATGAAACCACATCGCATGGTCGAGGCTCGCCATCTGCAGGCCGGCACGACTGACATGCAGGCCATGTGGCAGCGTCACCGTGCCGATCAGTTCGTAATCCGAGACATAGGCCAGCAGCACCTGATGCAAAAACTGGTCGGGCGGCAACCGGTCAACGGCCCGCATCCACACCTGCTTGACCGGCGCCCGGTTCTGGCTGCCGGTTGACAGAAACTGTCCCGGATCGACGGGACGCACGCTGAACGGGCGCTGATAGGAAAGAAAGCGCTGCATGCGCGGCGGGATATCAGCACGGTACTCGCGCACCAGTGTTTCAATGTCCTTGAGATCCTCGGGCCGCGGCACTTCCGGCATGCTTACCTGATGCTCGAGCCCGGCCTCGGCGGTCTGGAATGACGCCGTCATGTTGAAGATCTGCTCGCCATGCTGGATGGCGATGACCCGGCGGTTGGAAAAACTGCCACCATCCCGCGCCCGGTCCACCTCGTAGATGATCGGCGCGTTGACGTCGCCCCGCTTCAGGAAATAGGCATGCAGCGAATGTGCGGCGCGGCCCTGCACCGTCCGGCTGGCAGCCGCAAGTGCCTGACCCAGCACCTGGCCGCCAAATACCTGTGGCGTGCCTATATCGCGGCTCTGGCCACGAAAGATGTTCTCCTCGATGGGCTCGAGCTCAAGCAGCGTGATCAGATCGGCGAAGCCTGCGTCCATTGAAAGCCCAAAGCGGAAACGGGCCGGAATTGTAACGCGCAGGCTCGCGACCAGCATGGGCAGTACCGCGGGCCTGTGTTAAGGTCGGGCTCAAGCAAGGGGGAAGCGCATGAAAGATGCTCTGCAACTCACGCCGCGCAAGGGATCCCGCCTGTCCGTGATCGGTGTCGCGACCGCTGCCATCGGTATCGTGCTGGCAATTGCCTCGGGCTTTGGCGCACGCGCCGGGTTTCTCTCACCGTTTGCCAGCATGGGTACCTATGCGATCGGCAGCCTGCTGCTGCTCATCGCTGTGATTACTGCCGGACTCGGCCTGATCCGCAGTGGCGGGCTGCGCGGTGCCACATCGCGGCCAGCCACATGGCTCGCCCTGCTGGCCGGACTTGCGGTGACGGCAAACAACGGCTTCGTGATAAGCCAGGCGAGTGGCGTACCGGCAATTCACGACATCAGCACCGACACCGAATCGCCACCAGCCTTCGTTGCAATCGTGGCGCTGCGACTGGCTGATGCAGCCAATCCCAGCGAGTATGCCGGTGCAGACACCGCAGCCGAGCAGCACCGGGCCTTCCCTGATATCCAGCCACTGCTGGTCGATCAGCCGGCTGATG
>JBIJCV010000287.1:0-3155 GCA_044344525.1 Gammaproteobacteria bacterium
CCGAGGCCCTTCTGGAATACGACGGTATCAAGTCGTTCCATGCGTGATTCAAGACTCGCCTGTACATCCTGATCCCAGAAGAACGCCGCATCTGAAAGTCGTGGCAGGATGACCCGCTCGTTACCCTGCTGGATCTGGGCCGGGTCACGACTCTCGATATTTGCCGTGGCAATGAAACTGGGAAGCAGCTGGCCTTCCGGGTTCCGCACCGGGAAATAGCGCTGATGACCCTGCAGCGTCGCGATCAGAACTTCTTCGGGTAGCCGCAGAAACTCAGCGCCAAAACGTCCCGTCAGCGCCACCGGCCATTCAACCAGCGCCGTAACCTCATCAAGCAACTCGGCTTCGATCATGGCCTGGCCGCCGACAGTAACCGCGGCTGCTTCGGCTAGTGCCCTGACCCGATCCCGACGCATGGTGAAATCGGCGATGACCTTGTTGGCAGTCAGCACAGCGACGTAGTCACGGGCATGCTGAAGTTCGATCGGCCCGGGAGCATGAAACCGGTGTCCCCGCGTGTGCCGTGATGGTGTGAGGCCAAGTATCTTGCCTGCTACGATCTCGGTGTCGAGCAGCATCACGATCCAATGTACCGGCCGCACAAATTCCGTATCGCCGTCGCCCCAGCGCATCCGTCGCGGTATGGGCAAGGCAGCCAATGCATCGTTGACTATGCCCGGCAAAAGATCCCTGGCCGGTTGACCCGGCACATCCGCGCGGTAATGGAGCCATGCGCCCTTTGGGGTTTCGGTGCGCCCGAGGCTCTCCACCGCCACCCCACAGCCGTCAGCGAATGCCTGTGCAGCACGTGTCGGTTTGCCCTCGGCATCGAAAGCCACCGCCAGCGGAGGCCCGCGTTTCTCCACGCTTTGCCGGGGCTGGGCTGAATCCAGGCCTACTATGCTGACAGCCAGGCGGCGCGGAGTTGCGAAGGAACGCAGCGTCGTAAAGCTCAGCCCGACAGCGCTCAGGCCGGCCTGGACATGTTCCGCAAAACTGCATTCGAGCCCGCGCAGGGCCTTGGGTGGCAGTTCTTCGGTGCCGATCTCAACGAGAAAGTCAGCTGTTTGCGCCATGGGATCAGAAACCAGACCGTTACTCAGTTTGCAGAGCGTTTCGCAACCAGCGGGAAACCGAGTGCCGCACGGCTGTCGTAGTATGCCTGTGCAACCAGACGGGCCATTTCGCGCACACGCAGAATGTAGCGTTGGCGTTCACTCACGGAGATCGCCCGCCGCGCATCCAGCAGATTGAATGTGTGTGAGGCGTCCAGAACCTGCTCGTAGGCAGGCAATGTGAGGCCGTTTCCAATCAGGGACTGGCAGGCACGCTCAGCAGCATCGAAGCGCGGCGCCAGCACTTCCGTATCTGCGGCCTCGAAGTTGTAGTGCGACATTTCCACCTCATTCTGATGGAAGACGTCGCCATAGGTGATCCGACCAAACGGCCCATCGGTCCAGACCAGGTCATATACGCTGCTGACGCCCTGCAGGTACATCGCGATCCGCTCAAGCCCGTAGGTGATTTCTCCGGTGACCGGCCGGCAATCGAGTCCCCCGACCTGCTGGAAGTAGGTGAACTGGGTAACTTCCATGCCGTTTAGCCAGACTTCCCAACCCAGACCCCAGGCGCCGAGCGTCGGCGATTCCCAGTTGTCTTCTACAAAACGGATATCGTGCGTCAGCGGATCGAGGTCCAGCGCGCGCAGGGAGTTCAGATAGAGATCCTGTATGTCGACCGGTGATGGCTTGAGTACGACTTGAAACTGGTAGTAGTGCTGTAACCGGTTCGGATTATCGCCATAGCGTCCATCGGTGGGACGCCGGCTGGGCTGCACATATGCAGCGCTCCACGGCTCCGGACCAATCGATCGAAGGAATGTCGCCGAATGGAACGTACCTGCGCCCATCGGCATGTCGTAGGGCTGCAATACCACGCACCCGTGGTCGGCCCAATAGCGCTGCAGGGACAGAATAAGATCCTGGAAAGTCCGGGGACGTTTAGCCTGAGTCAAGCGACGGATCCATGCGCAAAAGGGCGCGGAAGTATAGCTTCGATTGGATGCATAGCCACAAAGCGGGTGCTTGAGGGCCATCTGAGCGCCCAATGCGCACTAAAATAGGGCGTCTTGATGGAGTGTCGCTCCATAACGGTGCATTCAAAATGGTAGAAAATCAGCAACATCATGTAAATCAATGGCTTGGTCAAAGTTCGCAATTGGCATAGCTCGTGCATTACGATAGGGCGCTGCAGAAGCCACCTACCCTGATGCGTCGAGGGGTCGGGCGGCGCCCCATCGAAAAATACACGCTTATCCGGAAATTCAAGGAGCCGTCATGACCCCCGCCGAAGCTCTCAGCCTCATTAAAGAGAAAGAGGCCAAATTTATCGACCTGCGCTTTACCGATACTCACGGCAAAGAACAGCATCTGTCCATCCCCGCCAAGACCGTTGATGCCAGTTTTTTCGAAGACGGCAAGATGTTCGACGGCTCCTCGATTGCGGGCTGGAAGGGTATCCAGGAATCCGACATGGTGTTGATGCCGGATGCGTCAACACTGGTGCTCGACCCGTTTACCGAACACACCACGCTCAATCTGCGCTGCGATGTCTATGAACCCTCCACCATGCAGGGTTATACGCGCTGTCCGCGTATGACTGCGCGGCGCGCCGAGGAATACCTGAAATCCACCGGTATTGCCGACACGGCCTACTTTGGCCCGGAAAACGAATTCTTCATCTTCGACGATGTACGTTACGGCACCGATACCAACAGTGCTTATCACTACATCGATTCGACCGAAGGCGCATGGAACTCACGCAAGGAATACGAGGGCGGCAATACCGGCCATCGGCCTGGTATCAAGGGCGGCTACTTTCCGGTACCACCGGTCGACTCACAGCAGGACATCCGCTCGGAGATGTGCCTGGCGCTCGAGGAAATGGGCGTCGAAGTCGAGGTGCACCACCATGAAGTGGCAACCGCTGGCCAGGGAGAAATTGGCGTCAAGTTTGGCAGCCTGGTGCAGAAAGGCGATCAGGTCCAGATTCTGAAGTACGTCGTTCAGAATGTTGCACATGCGTTCGGCAAGACCGCAACCTTCATGCCGAAGCCGCTCGTCGGTGACAACGGCAGTGGCATGCATGTGCATCAG
>JBIJCV010000015.1:0-11727 GCA_044344525.1 Gammaproteobacteria bacterium
TGCCTATGGTGGTCTGTCGCAGACCGCGCTGTATTACATCGGCGGCATCCTCAAGCACGCGCACGCCATCAATGCGCTGACCAATCCGAGCACCAACAGCTACAAGCGTCTGGTTCCCGGCTTTGAAGCGCCCGTCATGCTGGCCTACTCGGCACGTAACCGTTCCGCTTCGATCCGCATACCCTTTATCGCCAACCCGAAGGGCCGGCGTATCGAAGTGCGTTTCCCGGACAGCACCGCCAATCCGTATCTGGCATTTACCGCGATGCTGATGGCTGGTCTGGACGGTATCCAGAACAAGATCAATCCGGGTGACGCGATGGACAAGGATCTTTACGATCTGGAGCCCGAGGAAGACAAAAAGATCCCGAAGGTCTGCTTCTCTCTTGAGGCGGCACTCGAAGCACTCGACAAGGATCGCGACTTTCTCAAGGCTGGCAGTGTGTTCAGCGACGACCTGATCGACGCATATATAGCCTTGAAGTATGCAGACCTGACCCGTGTCCGCATGGCGACCCATCCGATTGAGTTCCAGTTGTATTACAGCCTTTGACAATAAGCTGCCGACCAGCATCCGGTATCGTCACCGGATGTTGGTCGGTTGAGTCGGCTTGCGGTTATGCTTAACCCATGCAGGCTTTTCTTGTGCTTCTTTGCCTCGCGCTCCCCGCCGCCGTATTTGGCGGAGCAGAGGTATTCCGGTGGGTCGACACTGACGGTCAGGTCCATTACTCCGACCGCCCGAGTCCGGGCGCTGAGCGGGTTGCCATTGATGTTGCGCCGCCACCTGCCACAACAACAGCAGGCGTTTCATCGTCAGCATCTGCACCATCTGCAGCTGAAGAAAAACCGGCTGCCGCAGTCTACGAATCGCTGACCATCCAGGCACCAGGACAGGACGAGGTACTTTGGAACATAGAGGGCCAGCTGGACGTCGCTGTAACTCCGCAGCCAGCACTGCAGCCGGGCCACCGGCTGCAGCTGCTTCTGGACGGCCAGGCGGTGGCCGAGCTGGAGGCGGGGATAACGCGGAGTCGGCTGTCGGACGTATACCGCGGTCAGCACACGCTGCTGGCAAAGATCCAGAACGAATCGGGCGTGACACTCATGCAGAGCGCTCCCGTGACCTTCCAGGTTCAGCAGAGTGCTCTGGGTACGAAACCGGCGGTCAATCCACCACCACCACTACCCCGGCCACGGGCTCGACCCTAAGTTCAGCACCGCCGCCCGCCGATATCCTCGGCAGCATCACAACCGCCGTTATCGGCATCAATTCTGAAGGCATCGTCAATTACCTGAATCCTGGCGCTGAGGACCTGCTGGCGCTCAGCGCCCGCCACGGACTTGGGCGGCCACTGCAGGCCTTGCTTCCACAGCTGCGCAATCTCCACGAGCTGGTCCAGCGTGCAGCGACGGAAGGACACAGCTTCGGGCAGCTGCTCAGCTTTTCGGCACCCCGCCAGAGTCCCACAGCCAACGACCTGGCTGTGCGGGTCAGTCCTTCGCGCACTGGCGATGGCAACCTGATCATCGAGCTGTTTGATGCTACCCATTGGCGACAGATCGACCGGGAGCGTGCGCTGATCAGCCAGCACGATGCCAGTCGCCGCATGATCCGCCAGCTTGCACATGAGATTCGCAATCCGCTCGGTGGACTGCGTGGTGCTGCCCAGCTTCTGGAGCGTGAATTGCCGACGCCGGAGCTGCGGGAATATACCCGCATCATCATCGGCGAAGCAGACCGGCTGACTTCACTGACCGACAGTCTGCTCGGTCCGATACGTCGGCCGGATTGGCAGTCGGTAAACCTGCACGAGATCCTGGAGCGTGTAATCGTGCTGATCGCCAGCGAACAGCACGGCGCGGTGCGACTGGTGCGCGACTATGACCCGAGCCTGCCGCCGCTGTTCGCTGACCCCGATCAGCTGATCCAGTCCTTTCTCAACGTGGCGCGCAATGCCATGCAGGCTGTCGGGCCTGACGGCCACATCGTGTTTCGCACCCGAGTCCTGAGCAACTTCGCCATCGGCCAGATCCGCCACAAACTGGTTGCCAGCGTTGAGATCGAGGATGACGGGCCGGGCATACCGGCCGATATTGCCGATTCGATTTTCTATCCGCTGGTTACCGGTCGTCCGGATGGCACCGGGCTTGGCTTGCCAATTTCGCAGGATCTGGTCAGCCGTCATGGCGGCCTGATCGAATTTCAGTCACGTCCGGGCAAGACCGTATTCATGGTGCGCCTGCCGATCCACAGTCAAGCGACGGAAATGCCATGACCGGCAAAGACGTCTCAGTATGGGTTGTCGATGACGACGCCTCGGTCCGCTGGGTTCTCGAGCGTGCCCTGACCAACGAAGGCATCAACACGCGGGTCTTTGACTCTGCTGATGCGCTTTTCGATGCGCTGCGTGAGGCGCAACCGGATGTGCTGATTTCCGATGTCCGGATGCCGGGCACCGATGGCCTGGCTGCCATGCAGAGGCTTCGCAGCGAAGGCCATAGCTTCCCGGTTATCGTGATTACCGCGCATGCAGACCTCGACAGTGCCGTCGCTGCCTATCAGGGCGGGGCGTTTGAGTATCTGCCAAAACCCTTCGATGTGGACGATGCAATTGCGCTGGTCCGGCGTGCGGCGCGGGTAGGCGTTCAGACGACGGGTGGTCACGTCGAGTCCGAGCGTCCGGTGTCGGCGATGATCGGGCGCGCACCAGCGATGCAGGAGGTGTTCCGCACCATTGGCCGCCTGTCGCGCTCGAGCATGACCGTGCTCATCACCGGCGAATCGGGAACCGGCAAGGAACTGGTTGCCCGCGCGCTGCATGAACACAGCCCGCGCGCCCAGCGGCCATTCATTGCGCTGAACACCACGGCAATCGCCGCAGAACTCCTCGAGTCCGAGTTGTTTGGTCATGAACGCGGCGCGTTCACCGGTGCAGACAGCCGCAGGATCGGACGCTTCGAGCAGGCTGACGGGGGGACGCTGTTCCTGGATGAAATCGGTGATATGTCAGCGGCACTGCAGACGCGCCTGCTGCGTGTGCTGGCGGAGGGCGAGTTCTATCGCGTCGGCGGCCAGATGCCGATTCGGGTCGATGTCCGGGTGATCGCCGCGACCAACCAGGATCTGGAAGCCGCTGTAGAGACCGGGCGTTTTCGCGCGGATCTGCTCCACCGGCTCAACGTGATCCGCATCGTTACGCCGCCACTGCGCGAGCGTCGCGAAGATGTGCCCGTGCTGCTGGACTACTACCTGCGGGAAGCCGCACGCGAGTTGAGTGTTGAAATAAAGCGGATTGCCCCGGACGCGGTGACGCGCCTGTGTGCCTTCGACTGGCCGGGAAATGTCCGGCAACTGGTCAATGCCTGCCGGCGCCTGATGGTTACCGCACCGGGCGCCGAGATACGCATCGAGGATATTCCGGCCGAGTTTGGCGGACAGGTGAATGTTCGTGGGGGACTAGCCGACTGGTCCCTGCGACTGGGCCAGTGGGCTGAGTCAGCCTTGCAGGATCCCGTCGGCGAACCCCTGTTGAATACGGCGATGCCGGAGTTCGAACGCACCCTGGTCCGGGCCGCGCTGGCGCATGCACAAGGCCATCGCCAGGAAGCGGCCCGTCTGCTCGGTTGGGGCAGAAATACCCTTGCGCGAAAGATTCGTGAACTGAAGATCGACGACTAGCTGCCGGTCTGCAGGCTGCCGACCAGATCTGCCACGTTGGCGATCCGGTGCCGCTGCAGATAGTCGGCGATCCCCGCGTTGATCTCCCGGCAAATCAGCGGGTTGTAAAACAGCGCCGTGCCGAGGCCGACGGCACTGGCCCCGGCTATCAGGAATTCAAGCGCGTCGGCAGTGCTGGTGATGCCGCCCTGGCCGATGATCGGAACCTTGTGCCGTCTGGCTTCCTGATAAACCTGATGCACTTTCAGCAGCGCGATGGGTTTGATCGCCGGTCCCGACAGCCCCGCCTGTATATTGGCAATGACCGGTCGCCGTGTCTCTGCATCGATGGCCATGCCGACCAGCGTATTGATCACGGCCAGGCCGTCTGTTCCGGCTTCGATGCAGCGCCTGGCATTTTCACGAATGTCAGTCTGATTGGGCGACAACTTCGTGATGATCGGTTTGCCTGTCACCGCCCGGCAGGCCGCCACCACTCGTGCCGACATATCGGCCGAATTGCCGAAGGCCACGCCGCCTTCCTTGATGTTCGGACAGGAGATGTTGATCTCGATGGCGTCGATCGCCGAGTTATCGAAGCGCCGGCAGACCTCGGCATATTCGTCGAGGGTGGAGCCGCAGGCGTTGGCGATGAAGCGGGTTTCGCTGAAATCGAGCGTGGGCAGGATATTGTTCACCACCGCATCGACCCCGGGATTCTGCAGGCCGATGGCGTTGAGCATGCCCATGGGGGTTTCGAAAATCCGGTGCGGCTCATTGCCATGGCGTGCGTGTAGCGTTGTGCCCTTCAGCACCACTGCACCGGCATCGCGGTTAGAGAAGCCCGCTACCCGTGTGTATTCTTCGCCAAAGCCCACGCAGCCCGAGAGCAGCACGATTGGCGAGCTGAACGCGAGGCCGCAGTAGGTACTGGCAAGCCGCGCATCGGGTGCGGCGGGCTGGCGAAACTGTTCAGTGTCTGGAGAGGGCACAGGAATGCTTGACTTGATTCTGTTTGAGCCGGAGATACCACCGAATACCGGCAACATCATACGCCTGTGCGCCAACACCGGAATTGCCCTCCACCTGGTTGGCCGGCTGGGCTTCACGCTTTCTGATGCAAAACTGCGGCGGGCGGGGCTGGATTATCACGAATGGGCACGTGTTCAGCAGCATGCCGGCCTGCCGGAATGTCTGGAGTCCCTGGGTCATCCGCGCGTGTTTGCCCTGTCAACCCGCAGCAAGACGCTCTACACGCAGGCACGGTTCAGGGCGGGTGATGCCTTGCTGTTCGGGTCGGAGCAGCGCGGCTTGCCGGCTGAGGTTCTGACAAGCTTGCCGGTCGAACAGCAGCTGCGCATCCCGATGCGAGCTGGAAGCCGCAGTCTCAATCTGTCGAATGCAGCAGCAATCATCGCCTATGAGGCATGGCGCCAGCTGGAATTTGCAGGTGCCGGTTGAGACGCCCGCTCAGTCGATGGGCAGGGTGTTGGCGCCCCGGGTGAAAAGACCGCGCAGTTCCATGTCTGCCTCTGGCTTCAGCGAGCGTGCCATCAGCGCCATCACCGCATCGCGCGGCGGCTGCTTCTGGTTCAGTACCTGATAGACCTGCGCACAGATCGGCATTTCAAGTTCCAGCCGCGCGGCCACGGTTCTTACCGATACGGCGGCAAACAGCCCTTCAACGACCTGCCCGATTTCGATGGCTGCTTCGGCGGGGCTCTTTCCAGCCGCGACCATCAGCCCGAGGCGCCGGTTCCGCGACTGGTTATCGGTACAGCTCAATACCAGATCGCCCATGCCCGACAGTCCCATGAAAGTGGCCGGTTGTGCGCCCAGCGCCGCACCGAGCCGGGTCATTTCGACCAGCCCGCGCGTGATCAGCGCGATGCGTGTATTGGCGCCGAATCCCAGTCCGTCAGAAATACCGGCCGCAATCGCCAGTACGTTCTTGACCGCTCCGCCGACCTCTACGCCGACCATGTCGTCAGAGGTGTAGGCGCGGAAATTCAAACCTGACATGCGGCTCGCCAGCTCCGCTGCGAAAGCCGGCTCGTTGGCTGCAATCGTCATTGCCGTGGGCAGGCCCGCTCCGACTTCGCTGGCAAATGTGGGTCCCGACAGCACCGCGACCGGTATCGCATCGCCCAGAACCTCCCTGACAACTTCGTGCGGCAGTCGTCCGGAATCGTGTTCAAAACCCTTTGTTGCCCAGGCGATTCGTGTTCCCGGCTGCAGGTGGCCCCTTATCGCCGTGAGGATTTCACGAAAACCATGGCTGGGTACGCAGATCAGCAGATCCTGATGTGTGCGTATGACCTGGCGCAGATCCGGATCCGGGCGCAGGTTCGCGGGAAAGGTGATGCCGGGCAGATAGCGCTGATTGCAGCGCCGCTTGTCCATATCGAGCAGTTCGTCGGCGTCCCGACCCCACAGGGCGACCCGGTGGCCGGCCCGCGCGAATTGCACGGCGAGCGCGGTGCCCCAGGAACCGGCGCCGAAGACGGCGATATCTGAGTTATCGGACCCGGAAGTCACACCGGATGATGTCACGCTCAGCCCGGGCTGACCTGGGCTGCTGCCGTGTCCTGATTTGCCTGTGAAAACAGCGCGGTAAAATCCATGGGCTGCAGCACCAGCGGCGGGTAGCCACCCCGCTGGACCATGGATGAAATCGCCTCGCGGGCGTAGGGGTAGAGTGCATTCGGGCAGTGTACGCCGATGATCACGCGGGTTTCTTCCCTGGAAAATCCGCTGATCTGGAACATCCCGGCCTGGGCGATCTCGATCAGAAAAACCGTGCGATCATCATTCACTGACTGGGCGGTCATATGCAGTACCACTTCAGTGCTGCCATTGCCCAGTTCGCTGTGCGCGGTGCGTATATTGAGGGTTACTTCCGGCTGGATCTTCTCGAAGAAGAAGCTCGGTGAGTTTGGCGCCTCGAAGGAAAAATCCTTGATATAGAGCTTCCGCAAGCTGAAGGTACGTTCGCCCTCTGCAGTTGTGCCGATGCCGTTAACCGCCGCTCCCTCAGCCATGATTCCTGTTCCTGTCCTCGTCCAAACTCAACTCTGTTGCAGCAGGGCATCCAGCCCGCCTGCCCCGTCCAGTGCGACCAGATCATCGTAACCGCCTACATGCGTGTCACCAATGAAGATCTGCGGTACGGTTCGCCGGTTGCTGCGCGTCATCATTTCCTCACGCAACTCGGGTTTCGCGCTGACATCAATCTCGGCGATGGTTGCCTGCTTGTTGCCGAGCAAGGTTTTTGCGGCCGTACAGTATGGACAGACGGGGGTTGTGTAGATGGTGACCTTCAATGCCCGGTTCCGGTGTCTTAGCGCTGCCCGCTGACGAGTGGCTGACTGTCGCGCTGCCAGCTGCCGATCCCGCCCTTGAGGCTGAATGCGCCATCGAAACCGGCCGCCCGCAGCGCCTTTACGCTACGGTAACTCTGGCTGCCATTCTCACAGATCACGACAACCCCGCGCTTTTTCTTGATGCGCCCTTCTTCGCCTTTGGAAAGATCTTCAGGCGCCATCAGTACAGCATCGACGACATGTCCGGCCTCGAAGCGGGCCCTGTCACGGATATCAACGACGGTTGCTCCCCGGTTGATCATGCGCACAGCCTCTGCCGTCGAGACCTCCAGCAAGGCCCGGGCGCGAAGCTGTATTTCCACCGCTACGACGGCAATGGCCATGAGCAGGGTTGCTGCGATCAGCAGCGGGTTAGCTGTTATGAATTCCAGAACTCTGTCCATGGTGCCTGACCTTGCCGGGGCGGCATTATAACCATGTGCACGCCGGGCTATGCCCGGATATGGGGCCGTCGTCAACACCTGCGCCATCACCTACACTGCCCGCCCCATGAGCCGGTTCATTTACTGCGCGAGCCTCAGCCTTCTGCTGTTTGTGGCGCAGCCGGCGCCGGCTGCGCGTGATGCCGGCAAGACTGAAGATGAACTGGCCCGGGTACAGAAGCAGATCCGTACCCTGGAAACACAGACTCGCCGCGATCAGGCGAAACGTAAAGATCTGGACAAGCAGCTGCGTACTGCTGAAGAGGAGGCCAGCCGCCTGCGCGGGCAGCTGACCAGCACCCGCCGCCAGCTGGCCATCGCCAGTCGCAAACTCGCCGATCTCAACCGCCAGCTGGAGAAAACCCGTGCCGAGCTTGAGCGTCAGCGGGGCGAGCTGGCCGCCCAGCTGCGGCTGGTTCACATCAGCGAAGGCAATGAACTGCTGAGGGTGTCGCTGAACCAGCAGGATCCACGCGCGCTTGGACGGCATCTGACCTGGCTCGGCTACCTCGCCCGTCACCGCAGCGAATTGCTGGGCTCGGTGCAGGCCAGCCTTGAAAGCCTTGATCGTGACCGGATTGCGGTCGAGCAGCAGCAAGCCGAGCTCGCCAGTCTGGAAGGCCGGCGCCGGCAGCAGCTGGCCGGGCTTGAACAGGCACGCAGTACCCGGGCGTCCGTGCTCGGTGACCTCGACCGCCAGCTCCGCAGCGGCAATCAGCAGCTGAGCCGCGCACGTACTGAAGCGCGTACCCTGCAGAATCTGCTGCGGGAACTGGAGCGTCAGATCGCACGCAACCAGAATGGTCCTGCCGTGGCACCGGGTAAACCGCTGGGCAAGGGACGCTGGCCGGTGAAGGGCAGCCTGCTCGCTGATTACGGTCAGACACGTGCCGGCGGGCAACTGCGCTGGGATGGCGTGCTGATATCAGCATCTGCAGGCAGCGATGTCGTTGCCGTGCGCAATGGCAGGGTAGTGTATGCAGACTGGCTGCCTGGTCTCGGCCAGTTGCTGGTGCTCGATCACGGTGGTGGCTACCTCAGTCTCTATGGCCACAATCAGGATCTCGTACACAAGGTCGGCGAGCAGGTTGCGGCCGGCGATGTGATCGCACATGTCGGTGACACGGGTGGCCAGGCGAGGCCTGCGCTATATTTTGAAGTTCGCCGTAACGGCAAGCCCCAGAATCCGCACCAGTGGGTGAAATAGTCCAGATGAAACAGCGATGAGTATTCGTGATCTGTTGCTGGTGGCATCGGGTGGGGCGATCGGTTCCACGCTCCGCTACCTCGTGAGTGAATCAGCGCAACTCGTGCTCTCTGCGGCCGTGTTCCCGTTGGGCACCCTTGCCGTGAATATATCGGGATCGCTGCTGATCGGACTTTTTGCCGGCCTCGCCGAGTATCGCCAGATGTTCGGATCCGGGGCGCGCCTGCTGCTCGTGGTCGGGGTGCTGGGCGGCTATACGACCTTTTCGGCTTTTTCCCTGGAGACGCTGTCCCTGTTGCGTTCCGGGCAATCGTTGCTCGCCCTGGTCAATGTGTTCCTGCAGCTCAGCCTGGGCATCGCGGCGGCAGCCGCCGGCTTTGCCGCGGCACGCGCCTTCTGAACGGTTTGCCTTGCGAGTGGCGCTGCCGTCAGGCCTTGCTGACCAAGGCGGCCCGGAGTCGTGCGGCCTGTTCAGTCAGTCGCGCCGGGTTGGCAAGGCCCCGTCCATGTTTGCGCAGGGGCTTGCCGGCATAACGCGGGATCACATGCAGATGAAAATGGAAAACCGTCTGGCCGGCCTCGGGGCCGTTGAATTGCATCAGCGTGACCCCATCAGCGGCGAAAACATCCCGCACCGTACGCGCGACCAGCTGTCCGGTATGCATTACCGCGCTGGCGAAAGCCGGATCCAGTTCGAAGATGTTCTGGGCTGCACATTTCGGGATGACGAGGGAATGACCATCGGATTGTGGCATTACATCAAGAATAGCGATCGTCCATCCATCCTCGAAGAATTGCTGCGCCGCTATCTCGCCGCGCAGGATTTTCGCGAAGATATTCCCTTGGTCGTAAGCCATGCCACACTCCCGCTGGCAGATCAGGATCGCTCAGGTGCTTTCCGGTCCGCTGCGGCCTAGCATAAGAGTCCGGCCCGGGCAGTGACAAGCCGGGCCTGCGACACAGCGTAGCGGAGGTGCGGGACATGAGTGAACAGCGCATACGTTCTGATGCCAACCGGTGCTTTGTCTGCGGCCCGGGAAATCCACGCGGCTTGCAGTTGCTGTTCCAGATTGATGACACCGGCGTCTGCCGCTCCGAATTCACCCCCGGGCCGGACCATGTCGGCTATGACTCACTGACACACGGCGGCATTGTCTACAGCGCCCTCGACGATGTGATGGCGAACTGGCTGTTTCTGAAGGGCTCGCGGGCGCACACGGCCCGCTGCGAGATTCGCTATCGTCAACCGCTGAAAACCGGCACAACCATTTTGCTGGAAGGCCGGCTGATACGGCGCAAGGGCAAAGTCGCCTTCATGCAGGGCCTCGCACTGAAAGCCAGCGACCGCAGCATCGTCGCTGAAGCCGATGCGAGTTTCATGATCGTCAGTGAGGAATAACGGCGCCGCATGAACAGCGCCGTTGGTTCGACTCAGGTGGCTGGCGGCGACTCGAAAAAACCGATGTCGTAGATGCCGGTGCCTTCGCGCAGCGGTTTGCAGTCCTTCTGGTATGCGTCACTGTCGTAGAACGCATTGAGGTTTTCCATGCTGGGGAACTCAAGGATGATCATGGCTTTTTTCTCCAGCAGCGTGCCCGAAACGACCTTGGGCGACTTGCCCCTGATCAGATACCTGCCGCCGTGCGAGCGGGCGAGTCGCGCTGACTCTTCGGTGTATTTTTTGAAGTTTGGGCCGGGGTTGGTCACTTCTACCACTGAGACGATATAGGCGGGCATCGGGGTTTCCTCGCAGATTTACGCAGGGCTGACATTATCCTATCTGACTGCGCCCATGAGTCTGCGCAGTGGTCGTAGCAGCAGAAGCAGCAGAAGCCCGGTGCCGCCGGTCATGAGCACGATCTGCGTATACAGGGCGGGCATCGCGTCGATTGCGTCGGCACTGAAGCGACCGGCCGCAAGCCCCGCAATCAGGTTGCCAATCGCCGAAGTCAGGAACCAGACGCCCATCATCTGGCCCACATAGCGGCGGGGCGCCAGCTTGGTGGTGATGCTGAGACCCACCGGGCTCAGCGCCAGCTCAGCGATGGTGTGCAGCAGATATGTTGTCATCAGCCAGGTGGGCAGCACTTTTTCGCCATTGCTGACCAGCCCGGCAGCCACGATCATCACGCCGAACCCTGCGCCCAGCACCAGCAGGCCAAAAGCGAACTTCAGCGGTGTTCGCGGCTCCAGGCCGCGCGCTGCGAGCCGTATCCAGAGCGTTGCGAACACCGGCGCCAGGGCAATGATGAAAACCGGATTCAGGGTCTGAAACCAGCCGGTGGGAATTTCGAAGCCAGCAAAGTTCCGCTCGGTAAAGCGTTCCGCAAAAAGATTGAGGGTAGATCCGGCCTGCTCGAATCCGGCCCAGAACATTGCGGCTGCCATGCTGAGTATGAATATCGCCGTGACCTGATTGCGTTCGCCCTGATCAAGACCGCCGAACCGCAACAGATAAATCAGATAGAGCGCACCAAACAGTACGATGGCGATGGTGGCCTGGCCAGCCAACGCGACGGCATCGACTTCAATGACCCCGCTCAAGAGCAGGCCGGCCGTTCCCATGACCACGGCCAGACCGATGAACACGCGCCGCCAGGCGCTACGCAGAGCTTGCCGGTCAACGGGATTGTCCGGCCGCAGGGACGGATTTCTGCCTGCTTCGCCAAGCAGCGGCTGGCTGTAATGGAAGTAGACGAGTCCGAACAGCATGCCGACCCCGGCGGCGGCAAAGCCCCAGTGCCAGCCAAACAGGGCGCTTTCGCCCAGGGTGCTGCAGATCAGGGGGCCAATCGCAGCGCCAAGGTTGATGCCCATGTAGTAGAGCGTAAAGCCGGCATCACGTCGCCCGTCGCCCGGTGGGTAGAGCTCGCCGACAACTGCGCTGATATTGGGTTTCAACAGCCCGGTGCCCAGTGTCACCAGCAGCAGCCCCGAAAAAAAGGCATACAGCGAGGGGATCGCCAGCGTGAAATGCCCAAGCATGATGATGATGCCGCCATACCAGATGGCGCGCCGGGCGCCGAGCAGCCGGTCAGCAATCCAGCCGCCGGG
>JBIJCV010000181.1:0-4397 GCA_044344525.1 Gammaproteobacteria bacterium
CATCGGATCCCAGCCGTGATACATGAATATGCTGCCCGGCTGCATGCTGGGCGTCACATGCGCCATGGCGATAAATGAGCCCAGCGAATTGAATACCCGGATCAGTTCACCATCACTGACATTACGTGACCGGGCATCCTCGGGGCTGACGTATATATCCGGTTCGCCGCGGCGCAGACTGAGCAGCAGGGAGTCATCGGTCCACATGCTGTGAATCCCGTGCCGCAGATGTCCCATCATCATCTGCAGCGGATAGCCATCCAGACGCATTGGATCCTTGTGACGCGGCAACTGCTCGTCTTCGGCAATAAACCAGTCATGATCGATGTAGAACTGCTGCCGGCCAGTCAGTGTGGGATATGGCTCGCGTTTCTCGACAGCGCGCAGCAGTACCGAACCATAGGGTGCGTTCTCGGCGTATATGACCCGCTCGGTACCCTCGTTACGCATCAGGCCATGGCTGCGCATCTCATCAAACGAGACTTTGGGTACACCGGGATCCTTGTCGATCAGGAATTGAATCAGGTCGCGTGTATCGCTGATTTTTCCGTTGAGCGTGAATAGCGCATGGTACTGCCTGAAATCCCGCACTACGGGCTGACCGAAGAAACTGTCCTGTATCGGTGCAATTCCACGTGCGAGAGCCCGCTCCGCGATGGCTTTGCTCAGCCGGTTGAGTGCGTGCCAGTCATCCATCGACTCGCCGAGTGGCGCGACCGCCGCATCCATTACCTGTACATAGGGCGTGCGCGCTTCAAGCAGATAGTCCTGCCGTTCGTAGTGATGGGCGATCGGCAGCACGTAATCCGAATACATGGCAGTGATGCCCATGTCGGGTGTCAGCGTGACGATGGTTTCCAGACTTTCAAATGCAGTCTTGCGCCAGCGGCCAGCGCCGGAGCGCCAGCTCGCCGTATTGCTGCCGGCAAAGATGCCCATCTTCCATGGCGTAGCCGAATAGTCCGGCCATGCTCCGGACCGCGTTGATTCCTGGAAATAGTGATCAACCTTGTCGGCAACTGCCTTACCGTAGATCCGTTCGTTGAGTGCCCTGCCATCGGCATGCACATAGTCCCAGCGGGACAGGGTTGCGACATTCAGCGTGGGCGGAAGCCCGGTCAACATGAAGGCGATCTGGCTGGCGGTGCTGCCCAGATTTTCCAGCTGGAAGCCACCGCCCGCCTTGCCCAGATTGCCCGTCAACGACAGCAGCAGCATGAAGGCACGCTGCAGGAGATCACCCTGCAGCCATTTGCACATCCGGTAGCCGGTAAAAATCATCGCCGGTTTGGCCGTGCCAAAAATCCGCGCAACCTGACGGATATTGTCCGGATGTACGCCACAAATCTGCGCCGCCTGTTCGGGCGTATAGCCGGCTGCACGCTGCCTGACCAGTTCAAAAACGGTGGTAACCCGGATGGGGCCATGCCGCGTCTTGACCGTCCAGCTGCCTTCAAGGGCCGGGCGCAGCGTGCCAAGCGCCAGGCTCCCCGCTGGAATGACCGGTACGGGTGAGCCAGGCGGTGGCGGTGGATTGCCGGTCGCCGGTGCTGCGACGGCTTTCCCTGCCTGCTCGTCCCAGATATAGAACAGGTTGTTCCGTGCTGCGGATCCATCCACGAAATCGCTTTCACGCAGAAAGCGCCCGTTATCAATACGCACGAGAAACGGCAGATCGGTCTGCTCGCGGATATAGCTGCGGTCGATCAGATCTTCTGCCAGCAACACCTGAACCATGCCCATGGCGAGTGCGATATCCGTACCTGGTTTCGGATTGAGCCACTTGTTCGCGTGCATCGCACTCGGCGTAAATTCTGGCGAAATCGCGATCACTTCCGTCCCGTTGTACTTTGCTTCCCAGAAAAAGTGCGCATCCGGAATACGGGTTACCGCCGGATTGCAGAACCAGATCAGGCAGCATCTGGATTTGAATACGGCGGCCATGGTGTCGCCGAGCAACGGTTCGCCCACTGTCATCTGTACGCCGGTGGGCAAATCACCGACGCCGGCAAATGCTTCGGGCAACTGGATACCACTGATGGTGGCGAAGCGGCCCAGTGCAGCAAATGACGCGCGCTTGAGCACCATCTGGGTGCCCAGATCAAAGCTGATGGAGCGCGGCCCTGTCGCAACCGAATGATCGATGAATCGATCGCCGATCTCGGCCATCGCCTGGTCCCAGCTGATACGCTGCCATTTGCCCTCACCACGCTTGGCGACCCGCTTCATCGGGTACAGCACGCGTTGCTTGCCATACATGTACTTGGCGTGGCGCAGACCTTTCTGACAGCCCCTGGGGCCGTAATCGGGAGCATCTTCGGACCGGCCGTACTCGCCCTGCTGCTCTTCCCGCCAGACGATGCCGTTCTTGACGTAAATATTGAATGCGCAGGTACCCGTGCAGTTGGTCCCGTGTGTGCCGTGGGTGACACGGTCCCATGTCCACTTCCGGCGCTGCAGATCCTCCCATGCGCCATAGGCCTGCATCACACCGGCCTGAGCGGCAGCCGGCGCATAACGCAGACTGAGTGCAACGGCCAGCGATCCCGACCCGGCCAGGAAATCCCGTCGCGTTGGTGCCGCTGGTACCCGCTGTGCAGTAGTCATCACGATCCCCTGTTTTCCGATCTCAGCGCCCATGCTCACCGGGCATCACCAGACGCATGCCGCCAGCACGGGCGAGCGCAATTTCAACCAGCGGCATGCGATCGTTGCCAAAATAAAGATCCGTACCCACCAGCATCGTCGGTGTACCAAAGCCGCCATGCTGTACCAGCCGGGCTACATTCTCATGTACCTCAGTCAATGTGTCCGGTTCATGAACTGCAGCAACGAAAGCCCCAATGTCCAGGCCGGCACTCCCGGCAACCGCCGTGACTTCGGCCAGTTGGCTGATGTCCCGCCGCTCTGCAAACCGGGCCCGATACATCGCATCCAGATATGCAGGCAAACACCCGGCGCGCTGCGCCACGATGGCTCCCCGCTGCGCCCAGCGGGTATCCAATGCGGAGGAATCGGGTTCATGCAGCGGTATGCCACAGAAACGCGCCCAGTCCTGCAGATCCTTGCTCCGGTAGCGTTGCCTGGCTGCAACCCGTTCACCGGGCGGTGCGCGCAGATGCCCGTCACCATTGCTGAGGATTTCAGCGAGCAGCACCGGCCGGTATATGATTCGCGCACCGGTACGGATAGTGGCCTCCCGCAGCCGCCCAAGCGCCAGATAACTCCAGGGGCAGCTGCAGTCGAAAAACAATTCAACTGCAGCCTGGGCGGGATTAGCGGCGGACACTGGTATTCAGCCCCGGGTGCGCAATGCGGTTTTCAGCACCTTGCCGCTTGCGTTGCGTGGAATTTGCCCGACAAACTCTACGTACTTCGGCAGTTTGATCCGGGAGATCTGTCCTTCAAGAAATGCAGTCAGCGCAGCCTCGTCCAGCGCGGAACCGGTGCGCCTGACGACAAACGCCTTCAGCACTTCACCCCAGCGCTCATCCGGGACGCCAATCAGCGCAACATCAGCGACTTCCGGATTGCGGAAAATTACCTCCTCCACTTCGCGTGGATAGATGTTTATACCGCCAGAGATCACCATGTCCTTGAGCCGGTCAACGATATACAGATGGCCTTCGGCGTCGCGCCGGGCAAGATCACCGACAGTTACCCAGCCGTCACGGTATGTCTCCGCTGTTTCCTCGGGGCGACCCCAGTAACCATTAAAAAGGTAGGGGCTGCTGGAAAACAGCTCGCCCACCTCATCTGCCGCGCAGACACTGCCGTCCGGGCGCCGGATTTCGATCAGGGTGCAGGGAAATGGTTGCCCGACACACTGCTGTTTGCGCAACTGATCCGCAGGCCTGAGATTGGAAACGATACCGGCCTCGGTCGATCCGTAGGTATCGTGCAGCAGGCCCGGTCCCAGCTGCCCCACCAGCCGTTCCTTCATTGCCTGCGGCATCGCCGCTGCATTGGAGATGACCGTGCGCAGCTTCCCGTGGCGACTCGCTGCCTGCAAGCCGGAGCCTGCTTCCAGCAGTGCATGAAAATGCGTAGGCACGCCGAAGAACCCGCTGATCGCCTCACCGGCCAGGCGATTCAGCACCTCCTCCGGTTCGAACTTGTCCATGATCTCGGCATAGCCGCCGAAGAATATCGGCGCCAGCGAGAACACCATGCCAGCCCCGTGGCACATGGGCGCAATGGCCAGAAAGCGGTCATCCGGTCCATAGCAGCCATACTCGACCGCCATCGCAAACAGCGTGAGTATCCGCGAGCGGTGCGGAACCAGCACCCCCTTCGGTTTACCGGTCGTGCCTGAGGTATACGGAATGGTAAACACATCCCATTCCTTGACCAGAGGCAGTTGGCCCAATGGACGCGCCTTGGCCAACCATTCCTCG
>JBIJCV010000137.1:0-5152 GCA_044344525.1 Gammaproteobacteria bacterium
GGTGCTGCGTGCCTTGGCCACCACATTGCCCATTTCCCACGGCGACAGGAACTGGCCTTTCTTGATATTCACCGGCTTGCCCTGACTGGCAGCGCGCAGAATGAAATTGGTTTGCCGGCACAGGAATGCCGGCGTCTGCAGCACGTCGACGACGGCTGCCACTTCATCAAGCGGGCTGTCTTCATGGATATCAGTCAGCACCGGCACGCCGAGCTGGTCGCGCACGCTCTCCAGCACGCGCAGACCTTCCGCGATGCCAGGCCCGCGGTAACTCTGCAGCGATGAACGGTTGGCCTTGTCGTAAGACGACTTGAAGATGAAAGGCACACCGAAACGGCGCGCCATATCCCGCAGCTGCCCGGCCGTCTCCACGGCCAGCGTCTCGCTCTCGACTACGCAGGGTCCGGCGATCAGGAACAGCGGCTGGTCAGCGCCAACTTCGAAATCCAGCAGCTTCATGCCCGGGCCGCAGCCGGCAATGTCTGGGTACGGAATTTTCGTGCCGCCCGGACGAAACCGCTGAACAAGGGGTGGCCATCGCGCGGATTGGACTGGAACTCCGGGTGAAACTGGCAAGCGAGGAACCAGGGATGATCCGGCAGCTCGACCACCTCGACGAGGCCATCGATGGAGAAGCCCGCAAACACCATACCGGCATTGCTGAGCTGCTCCAGATAGGTGTTGTTGAACTCAAAGCGGTGCCGGTGACGCTCGCGAATGGACTCCGCACCGTAGAGATCGTAGGCCAGCGTTCCCGCCTGCAGGCGGCACTCCTGGGCACCGAGTCGCATGGTGCCGCCCAGATTCGAGTCGGTATCACGCTTTTGCAGACTGCCATCGCGATCCTGCCACTCGGATATCAGCGCAATCACCGGATGCGGATTGTGCGGGTCGAACTCGGTGCTGTGGGCACCGGTGAGTTTCAGCACATTGCGCGCGTATTCGATGACTGCAACCTGCAGGCCGAGGCAAATGCCCAGATAGGGAATGGCATTTTCGCGCGCGTAACGTACGGCCGCGATCTTGCCTTCGATGCCCCGCTCGCCGAACCCGCCCGGCACCAGGATCGCATCGACACCGGCCAGTGCGCCCATGCCATCGCGCTCCAGATCCTGCGACTCGATGTAGCGGATGCGCACCTGGGTGCGGGTCCGGATGCCGGCATGCATCAGCGCCTCGGTCAGGGAAATATAGGCATCGCGCAGATCGACGTACTTGCCGACCATGGCGATCGTCACCTCGGCTTCAGGATTGCGGCGTGCTGCGACCACTGCATCCCATTCGCTGAGGTCTGCAGCCGGCACGCTCAGGCCAAGGCGCTCGACGACGATGGCATCGAAACCCTGACTGCGAAACGCGCCCGGCAGCTTGTAGAGGTCATCGACATCGACGGCAGAGATCACCGCGCGCTCGTGCACATTGGTGAACAAGGCGATCTTGCGGCGCTGTTCCTCGGGCAAGGCCTTCTCGGAACGGCATACCAGCACATCCGGCTGAATGCCGATCGAGCGCAACTCCTTCACCGAGTGCTGGGTGGGCTTGGTCTTGATCTCGGACGAGGAAGCAATGTACGGCACCAGCGTCAGGTGTACATAAACGCAATGCTGCGGGCCGAGGTCAAAGCCGAACTGCCGGATCGCCTCCAGAAATGGCAGTGACTCGATGTCACCGACCGTGCCGCCAATCTCGACGATGCAGATGTCTGCGTCACCGGCACCGAGCCGGATACACCGCTTGATTTCGTCCGTCACATGCGGAATGACCTGCACCGTCGCGCCCAGGTAGTCACCACGGCGCTCCTTGGCAATGACGCTGCCATAGATCCTGCCGGTGGTGAAATTGCTGTTGCGTCCGGTGGTGGTGCGCACGAAACGTTCGTAATGACCCAGATCAAGGTCGGTTTCGGCCCCGTCAGCCGTGACGAACACCTCACCGTGCTGAAACGGGCTCATGGTGCCCGGATCGACATTGAGATAGGGATCGAGCTTGACCATCGCGACCTTGAGGCCGCGGGCCTCAAGGATGGCACCGAGCGAGGCAGCCGTTATGCCCTTGCCCAGGGAAGAAACGACGCCGCCAGTCACGAAAATATAGCGGGGCATGGCACCCATCTCCGCCGACCGACAGTACCCCCACCTGTTTGCGGCGGGGCCCGGGATCGGCTGCAAATACAAAAAAAAGCAGCCACTGCCAGATATCAGACAGAGCGTACTCCTCACCGGCCGTATAGAGCGGGTAAGGCGACAAACTGTCTGGGCTGGACTCTCCAAGAAGGAGGTAGATGGGGAGGAAAAGTTACCAGATCGCTCCGCGGCGAACAATGCGGGATTCAGACGATTGCGGCGTGGCGCTCCCAGACCGGCACCACGCCGGGCTCGCCGGCCCCTGCGATCGCCCAGTCAGCCACCCACAGGTCAGCGACTGCAGCCAGTCTGCCCTGCACATACAGCAGCGGAACATGGCCGCGCATCCAGGGCAGGACTGCATGTTTCTGAAACAGGTACTTCAAAGTCCGGTGGTGCAGGTCACCGCTGCTGCGCACCGCTTCACCGCCGGTGCGAAAAGCGACCTGCAGCCCGCCACTCACGATGCCTGCTGCCAGGCCCGCACCATCAACCTGCCGCAGACGCAGCTGGCCACGCACACCACCGAGCGGCAATACCCCCACGCCGCTCCAGACCTGGCTTCCGGCCAGCGCAGTCGTCGACCCGGCCTCGACCAGGTACAGGCGGTCGCGATAGCGGCGGATCTCATGATCAGACCAGGCCAGCACTGGATGGCGATCCGGGCGCGCGTTGAGGAGTTGCTGCAGGCCCGCGCTGAGGCGCTGCTCAGGCGGCATGCACCAGCCCCGCTGTCTGGCCAGACTGCGGATCAGGTTTCGCTGACGGGCTGCGCCGAGTTCGCGAAACAGCGGCAAACTCAGGCTCCCCGCCTGCATCACGGCCCGCGCATCGATACGGGCCAGGTCTTCAAGCTGGCTCGCCGCTTCGCCCGCCAACCCGGCACTGCGCCCCGCCGCCCGGGCCGCCGCTGGCCAGCGCATACGCAGCGCGGGGATAACTAGCGCACGCAGGTAATTCCGGTCAAGCGCCAGATCGCCATTCATCGGATCGTCGATCCAGCTGAGCGCATGCGCCTGCGCATAGCTCTGGATGCTCGCGGCACTCACGCCGAGCAGCGGCCGATACAGACGACCTTCGGCAAAGCTGCTGGCAGCTGGAATGCCGGCCAGGCCATTCACGCCCGAGCCGCGCAGCAGATGCAAAAGTACCGTCTCGAGCTGGTCGTCTTCATGGTGAGCGGTCAGCAGCCATTCGCCGGCAGCCAGATCTGCACCGAGTGCCGCATAGCGTGCATCCCGCGCAGCAGCTTCAAGGCCACGTCCCGCATCCCTGCGCGTCACCACCTGATGTAGGCGCAGCGGTACAGCCAGATCTGCGCAGAACTGCTCGCAGTGGCGGGCCCACCCGTCGGCTGCAGCCTGCAGCCCGTGGTTGACATGCACTGCTCGCAACTTCCAGGGGGCACGCTCACGCAATCCGGCCAGCGCATGCAGCAGTACGGACGAATCGCGACCACCGCTCAAGGCGACACACAGGGATGTCCCGCCCGGAATGGATCGGCGCAACTGCTGCGGAATATCGACAAGCTGGCTGCTCATCTGCGGACCAGCATGAACTCAGGCGCGCTCAGTTCTCGCGGAAACTGCCATAGGACGCCAGCCGCGCTGCGCGTCGGCGCAGCAACTCGTTGACATCCACGGCGTCGAAATCACGCATATGCCGGATGAGCGTGCTGCGTATCGATTCAGCGGTGACGGCCGGATCGCGATGGGCACCGCCCAGTGGCTCACGCACCACTTCATCAACCAGGCCCAGCTCGCGCAGCCGCGGTGCCGTAACGCCCATCGCCTCGGCAGCGAGCTCAGCCTTTTCGGCGCTCTTCCACAGGATGCTTGCGCAGCCCTCCGGTGAAATCACCGAGTAGATGCTGTACTCGAGCATCAGCACACGATCGGCGACACCGATCGCCAGCGCACCGCCAGAACCACCCTCACCGATCACGATGCTGATGATCGGCACCTTGAGGTGAGCCATTTCGAAAAGATTGCGGGCGATGGCCTCGCTCTGCCCGCGCTCCTCGGCACCGATGCCCGGATAGGCGCCCGGCGTATCGATGAAGGTCACCACCGGCAAGCGGAATTTCTCGGCCATCCGGAACAGTCGCAAGGCCTTGCGATACCCCTCGGGCTTGGGCATGCCGTAGTTGCGCCGCACGCGTTCCTTGGTGTCACGACCTTTCTGCTGACCGATGAATATCACCGGCTTGCCATCCAGGCGCCCGAGCCCGCCGACCATGGCTGCATCATCGGCATACATGCGATCCCCATGCAGCTCCTGGAAGTCCGGGCTGATCACGGCGAGATAGTCCAGCGTATACGGGCGCAGCGGGTGGCGGGCGAGCTGCGCAACCTGCCAGGCCGACAGGCTGGAAAAAATGCTGCGCGTCAGGGTGTCGCTCTTTGCCTTCAGGCGCGCGATCTCGTCGCTGATATTGACCTCGGAATCGTCACCAACGAAACGCAGCTCGTCGATTTTTGCTTCGAGCTCTGCGATGGGCTGTTCAAAATCCAGAAATTTCAGAACCATGACTCCCTGCTGTACCTGCTGCGCAGCCACACTAAACCGTGGCACGCCTGCCTTACAAGCCACCATGCCCGGCTGTTCACTGCCTCGGCCCCTCATACACAAAGCGAAAGCCATCGGTCCCGACCAGTTCCGACAGGCGTTCGCGAAGTTCACGCGCCGGCCGGATCGACCAGTCGCTGCCCAGCGCCAGCCGCGCCTGGCCGCCAGCATGCCGGTAGTGCACCGTCACGGCACAGCGGCCCGGCCGGTGCGGCTCCAGTACACGCTTGAGCACCTCTGCGGTCAGATGGCGCTCCACATCGGTACGCCAGCGCAGCAGCAGGCCGGTCGCACGCGCCTCGACCAGGCGGTCGAGGTCCAGCACATCCTTGGCGGTGAGCCGCCAGCCATCGATGAACTCATCGAAGCGCAAGGAACCACTGATGGCCACCAGCGCCTGGCTGCCGAGCAGATGGCGCCAGCGATCATAGGCTTCCTGAAAAAAGCCGACCTCGAGTGTC
>JBIJCV010000078.1:0-7144 GCA_044344525.1 Gammaproteobacteria bacterium
CGTCATCCAGTTCGATGGACACGCGGGAACCCCGCCTGCGGATCGCGGCAACCATGCCGCCAACCGTGACTTCGCGGGCCGGACCCCGGAACTCGCCCGGCACCGGTGGACGTTCCGATATCAGCGCCGCAATGCTGGAACTGCAGATGAAGGGCTGATCCGCGCGGTACTGGTCGAAGGGATGACCACTGAGATAGAGACCCAGGCTTTCGCGCTCGGCCTGCAGCTTGCGCCCGAGCCCCCAATCCGCAACTTCCGGCACGCTGTGTTCTGCAACCGGCTGACTCGCGGGTGCCCCGAACATGTCGTTCTGGCCTGCCCGGTCCGCCGCTGCGGCCTGATCGGCCGCATCCATCGCGCGTGGCATCTCGGCGAGCAGGCTGGGGCGGTTGGGCCCGAAGGCGTCAAGCGCACCCGCCTTGATCAGGGCTTCCACCGGTCGTCGCCCGAGTTTCTGGCCGCCAACCCGCAAACAGAAATCCTGCAGGCTGCGGTAGGCACCGGATTCATTCCGCAGCGTGACGATATGTTCGGCAGCGCCCTGTCCCACGCCCTTGATCGCACCCAGGCCGTAGCGGATGCTGTTGCCGTTCTCGACGCTGAATGCGTGCCTGGACACATTGACATCGGGTGGCAGCAACTCGATGCCTAGCGCCGCACACTCGCGCTTCTGCACGACCAGTGCATCGGTGTTGTCCATTTCAGTGGTCATCACCGCAGCCATGAATGCCGCCGGATGGTTGGCCTTGAGCCAGGCGGTCTGGTACGCCAGCAGGGCATAAGCCGCCGAGTGCGACTTGTTGAAGCCATAGCCGGCAAACTTCTCCATCAGGTCGAAGATATAGGTCGCCTTCGCACGATCCGTGCCGCGATCCGCCGCGCGATCGGTGAATCCCGCGCGCTGCTGGGCCATCTCCTCGGCTTTCTTTTTGCCCATCGCGCGTCGCAACAGGTCGGCCTCGCCGAGTGAATAGCCGGCCAGACGCTGGGCGATCTGCATCACCTGCTCCTGGTAGAGGATCACCCCGTAGGTCGGACGCAGCACCGGCTCCAGATCCGGATGCAGGTAGTCGACGGCCTGGCTCGCACCGGCGTGCTTGCGGCTGATGAAGTCATCGACCATGCCCGACTGCAAGGGGCCGGGCCTGAACAGTGCCACCAGCGCCACGATATCCTCGAAGGTATCCGGCTGCAGGCGGCGCATCAGGTCACGCATGCCGGGCGATTCAAGCTGGAATACACAGATCGTCCTGCAGGCCCGCAGCAGCGCGAAGGTAACCGCATCGTCCAGCGGTAACTGGCGGATATCGATCAGCGGCTCGCCGGCAGCCTGGCGTCCGACATTGATCACGCGTACTGCGCGATCGATGATCGTCAGCGTGCGCAGGCCCAGGAAGTCGAACTTGACGAGGCCTGTCGCCTCAACATCGTCCTTGTCGAACTGCGTCACCGCAGTTTTTTCCCCGGCCACCCGATAGAGCGGCGTGAATTCGGTAATTTCCCGCGGCGCAATGACGATGCCACCAGCATGCCGCCCGGCATTGCGCACCAGCCCCTCAAGCTGCCGGGCCAGATCGATCAGACTGCGCACCTCATCATCACCGGCATAGAGCGCAGCCAGCTCGGCTTCCTGCTGCAGGGCCAGACCGAGCGTCATCTCGACCCCGGGCGCATTGGGAATCAGCTTGGCAATGCGGTCCACAAATCCGTAGGCATGACCGAGCACGCGTCCGGTATCGCGCACCACGGCGCGCGCCGCCATGGTGCCGTAGGTGATGATCTGTGAAACGCGGTCACGACCATAGCGTTCACTAACATAGTCGATGACCCGGTCACGACCCTCCATGCAGAAATCGATATCGAAATCCGGCATCGATACGCGTTCCGGATTCAGGAAGCGCTCGAACAGCAGGTCGTAGCGAATCGGATCCAGATCAGTGATGCCGAGCACCCAGGCCACCAGTGAACCGGCGCCGGACCCACGACCCGGACCCACCGGAATCTCATGCTCCTTGGCCCAGCGGATGAAGTCGGCAACGATCAGAAAGTAGCCCGCGAAACCCATCCGGCAGATCACCCCCAGCTCATCGGCGAGACGCTGCTCATAGCCAGTCACCGGCCCGGTTATCTGCCCGGGACCTGCTTCGGCCAGGCGCATGGCCAGGCCCGCTTCAGCCTGCTCACGCAGATAGTCTGCGGGCAGCAAACCGCCGGGCACGGCGTAATCCGGCAGATGGGTTTCACCCAGGCTGAGAGTGACATTGCAGCGCTTGGCGATCTCCACCGAGTTCTCCAGCGCCTCGGGCAGATCGGCAAACAGCGCCTGCATCTCCGCCGGTGTACGCAGATACTGCTGCTCGCTGTACAGGCGGGGCCGGCCGGGATCAGCAAGGGTTCTGCCCTGCTGGATACAGACGCGCGCCTCATGCGCATCAAACTCGTCCGGCGTCAGAAAACGTACATCGTTGGTCGCCACGACCGGCAGACCCATCCGGCTGGCAAAACGCGTCGCCGCCTCGACATAGCTATTGTCATGCGGCCGGCCGGTACGCTGCAGCTCGATGTAGAAGTCACCGTCAAACCACTCACGGCAGGCCGCTGCGGCGCGCTCGGCACGTTCCGGTGGCCCGCTGAGCAGCGCACGACCCAGCACACCGTCCTGTCCGCCGGACAGGGCAATCAGTCCGCTGGCAGCACCCCCGTCGAACCAGCTGGCGTGCACCTGGGGTATGCCGTTGTCCTGACCTTCGAGCCAGGCACGACTGAGCAGGCGCGACAGGCTGCGGTAACCGGCAGCATTCCGGCACAACAGTACCAGTCGCGCCGCTTCGGCCTGCTCGTCGCGACCCGTCACCCAGACTTCGGCGCCGACCACCGGCTTGATGCCGGCATCCAGCGCTGCACGGTAGAACTTCACGAGGCCGAACAGGTTGCCCTGATCGGTCATCGCCACTGCCGGCGTACCGGCCGCTGCTGCTGCCGCTATCAGTTCAGGCAGGCGTATGACGCTGTCTACCAGCGAGTACTCGGTATGCACATGCAGGTGGACGAAACCGGGCGCCGTCATCGCAATGACTCCCGAGCCGGCGGTGAACTACCGGCCAAGGCGGCACGCACCGGTGCAAAGCTGCGTCGGTGCGCCGGACAGGGCCCCAGCGTCAGCAGTACAGCCCGATGCTCGGCGGTGGGATAACCCTTGTGACGGTCGAATCCATAGTCCGGATACTCGGCATGCAGTTTGGTCATCAGCTGGTCGCGATAGACCTTGGCAAGGATCGAAGCTGCCGAGATGGCCGGGCAAGTCTGGTCACCGCCGATCACGGTCTCGACGGTACCTGCAAATCCGTCCAGCTGCGGGGCCCGGTTGCCATCGATCTGCACCAGGTCGGGCCGCACCCGCAGACCGGCAAACGCACGCGACATGGCCAGCATGCTTGCCTGGAGGATATTCAACGCATCGATTTCGGTATGCGTGGCAACGCCGATACACCAGTCGAGTGCGCTGCGCTGGATGACCTCCACCAGCGCTTCACGCCGCGCTGCGCTCAGCTGTTTGGAATCACGCACACCCGCAAGCACCTGACCGGGCGCAAGCACCACCGCTGCGGCGACGACTGCGCCAGCCAGCGGACCGCGCCCGGCCTCATCGATACCAGCCACGCTGATGACGCGAGCGACTGGATCATTGGCTGTCAAAGAGGAATACATTGAAGGCAGGATTATACGGAGCTGAACGGGCGGCGCAGCGTCTCCCGAAACGGCACCCTGCCAGGAACTCAGCCCCGCGCAAGCATGCCGAGCACCGCGTCCGCAGCGCGCTCGCTCGCATTGTGGCGCAGGCTGTCGCCCAGCTCGCGAAAGCGCGCATTCAGCAACTGACGGTCGCCGGGCTTCTCGAGCAGATCAAGCAGCGCAGCACCCAGTGTCTCCGGCTCAACCTGGCCCTGCACGAACTCCGGAACCAGGCGCTGGTCGGCCAGCAGATTGGGCAAGGCCATGTACTGCACATGGATCAGCCGCAGCAGCTTCACCAGCGCGTAGCTCAACGGCGAAATGCGGTAAGCCACGACCATCGGCCGGTTGAGCAGCATGGCTTCAAGCGTGGCGGTACCAGAAGCCAGCAGGATCGCGTCAGCGGCCGCCATGGCCGTGTGCGACTGGCCATCGATGAGGTGTATGGGCAGCCCATCCGTTGCCAGCTGCCATTGTGCGGAGAAACGGCTCCGCAACTCCGGTGTCGCCATGGGCGCGACAAAAATCAGGTCGGACTGACGCGTCTTCAGCCAGCGTGCGGTCTCGGCAAATACCCGGCCGAGTCGCTCAAGTTCACCCGCGCGGCTGCCGGGCAGCAGGGCCACCACCCGCCCTGTCGCCGGCAAACCCAGCTGGCGGCGGGCTGGCGCCGGATCGGGATCGGTCGGCAGTTCATCAGCGAGCGGGTGACCGACGAAAACCGCCGGCACCTGATGCCGTTGCAAGAAATCAGCCTCAAAGGGCAGCAGGCACAGCACATTGTCGCAGGCTTCGCGCAGCACGCGAACACGGCCGCTGCGCCATGCCCATACCGACGGTGAAACGTAATGTACCGTCGGTATACCGGCCGCCCGCACGGTTCGCTCGATGCGCAGATTGAAGTCCGGCGCATCGATGCCGATGTAGAGGTCCGGCGGGTCAGCCAGCAGGCGCGCCTCGAGTTCGCGGATGATCCGCCGCAGTCGCGGCAGGTGGCGCACGACCTCGGCAATGCCCATCACCGCCAGTTCCTCGCTGTGCCACCATGCTTCTGCACCGGCCGCCTGCATGAGTGGCCCGGCAATACCGGTAAAACGGATTTCAGGATGCCGTGCATGTACGGCGCGGATCAGGCCCGCACCGAGCCGGTCTCCGGAAATTTCACCCGCAACGATGGCAATCCGCGGCATGCGGGGAGTCAGCGGATCAGGCTCCGCTCGGAGGAGTCGATGAAGTCGACCAGGATGCGCAACTCAGGCTGGCTGTCCGCCAGCGCCGCAATCCGGTCACGCGCTTCAGCAAGCTGCAGACCATCGCGATACAGGATCCGGTATGCATCCTTGAGGTTGCGCAGCTGCGCGGCATCGAAACCCCGACGCTTGAGTCCCTCTGTGTTGATGCCGTGCGGGGCAGTTGGCTGTCCGGCCACCATGACATATGGCGGCACATCGCGCGTGATGGCGGCAAAACCGCCAAGAAAGCTGTGTGCACCGAGGCGGCAGAACTGGTGGATCGCGGAAAACCCGCTGCAGATCACATGATCGCCAACCTGCACATGGCCCGCCAGCGTGGTGTTGTTGGAGCAGATCACGTCGTTTCCCATGACACAGTCATGCGCAATATGGACGTAGGCCATGATCCAGTTGTCGTTACCGACGCGCGTAACACCCTTGTCCTGGGCGGTACCGCGGTGGACGGTACAGAACTCGCGAAAGGTGTTGCGGTCACCGATCTCCAGACGTGTGGGCTCGCCACCGTATTTCTTGTCCTGCGGGTCTTCGCCGATGATGGCAAAACCGAATATCCGGTTGTCGCGACCGATGGTTGTCGGCCCCTTGAGCAGCGCGTGTGAGCCGATGGTGGTGCCCGCGCCGATGCGCACGCCCGGACCAATGACTGCATAGGGACCGACGCTGACGCTGCTGTCGAGTTCAGCCTCTGCCGATACGATCGCGGTTGGATGAATTGCAGTCACTCAGGAGTCCCGGTTGATGCGCTTCTCGATTGCCAGAAGCCGGCGTGCGAGCTGATCAAGCTGGCCAAATCGCACCATGTTCTTGCGCCAGCGCTGCAGGGTATCTGCGGGTGTGCCACCACCGGCATAGATGCCGGGGATCAATATGGATCCCGGTACGCTGGTTCCGCCCCCGATCACCACATCATCCGCAATGACCAGATGGCCGCTGATCGCAACCCTGCCGCCGATCGTACAACGTGTGCCGATAGTGGTGCTGCCGGAAACACCAGCCTGACCGGCAATCACGGTATGGGCGCCGATGCGCACATTGTGCCCGACCTGTATCTGGTTATCGAGTTTGACGCCATCAGCAATGACCGTATCACCGATGGCCCCACGGTCGATGGTGGTACAGGCGCCGATTTCGACATCATCACCGATGACCACGCCACCGATCTGCGGCACCTTGATCTGGCTGCCATCGCGTTCACGCGCGAAGCCAAAACCGTCAGCACCGATGATTGCACCGGAATGAATGATGCAGCGACTGCCAAGCTGGACGCCGGAATAAATCACGACCCCGGCAGAGATCATGGTGTCTGTGCCGATCTCCACGCCCGCACCGATAACCGCATTCGCACCGATGCTGACTCGTTCGCCAAGCGAGACGCCGTCGCCAAGCACTGCACCGGGACCTATCTGGCAAGTCGCTGGAACGCAGGTCGCAGCACCAAGGACAGCCGCCGCATGGATACCCGGCCGCAGCGGTGGCGGCGGATGCAGGTCAGCAGCAACCCGCGCATAGACAGCATAGGGATCCTGCGTGAGCAGCGCGGCAACAGAACAATCGCCCACATCAGCAGGGCGAAGTATCACCGCTGTCGCCTGTGTAGCGGCAAGCTGGGAACGGTAAGCGGGATTGGCGAGAAAGCCGACTGAGCCCGGCCCCGCAGACGTCAGCGTGGCCACCCGGTCCACGACACTGTCCGGATCACCGCGCAGCTCGCAGCCATGCCTTACTGCCAGCAGGCCCAGGGTCATGCCCATGGACTTGACCACGGCGATGCACAAGCCGGGGGACGGGGCGCAGCGTACGGCCCGGCGTTTGCCGGGCTGCAACGCGGTGCCTCAGGGCTTGGCTGGCGGTTTCGCTGCACCCGACCGGCTCTGCAATGCCTGCAATACCTGCGCAGTGACATCCATGCCCGGACTCACATACAGGGCATCACTGACGATCAGGTCATAACCACCCTGACGGGCGAAACCCTCGACTTCACCGAGCAGATTGACGCGCAGCTTGCCCAGCTCCTCGTTCTTGCGGTTGTTCAGGTCCTCGCGCAACTCGTCGAGCTGACGGGCCAGATCGCGCTCGTCACGCCGCAAGTCGTTCTCGGTATTGCGACGCTCGTCAGCACCCATCACCGCAGCATCTTTCTGCATCTTGTCAGCACGATC
>JBIJCV010000182.1:0-4388 GCA_044344525.1 Gammaproteobacteria bacterium
CCGCTGGTGCGGGTCATTTTTTTCTACTGGCGCGCCCGGAGAGATTCGAACTCCCGACCTTCTGGTTCGTAGCCAGACGCTCTATCCAACTGAGCTACGGGCGCGTATTGCGTGGTGCCGGGCTTGAGGCCCATGAGAAACCGGGCATGGATGGGTCCGGCAGGCGGGGGATTATAGGCAATTCGGTCACGATGGGAAGTGTTTCGGGCCGGATTGAGGGGGTGGGGTAGACTGCTCGGATCGCGCCTGAAGGCGCTCCTACGGGCACAAATTGCCTGATTGATCGTGGAGAGAGTGATGATTTTGCTGACTGGCGTGACGGGCAAGACGGGTGGTGCAACGGCCAGGGCGCTGCTGGGCAAGGGTGTGCCGCTGCGGGCGATCGTGCGCAATCCGGAGAAGGCCGCTGCGCTCAAGGATGCGGGCGTGGATCTGGTGGTCGGCGATGCGACCGACCGGGCGGTGGTCGACAGGGCGCTGCGCGGTGTCGAGCGGGCGCTGATGGTGATGCCGAATGGCGAGGGTCAGCTGGGTTTCGAGAAGCAGTTCATCGATGCGGCGAAAGCGGCCGGCGTGAAACACCTCGTCAAGATGTCGTCGATGGAAGCGGTCGCCGATGCGAAGGCACCGATTCCGAAGGTGCACTATCAGGCCGAGCAGTATCTGCGTGCCTCGGGTCTGGAGTGGACGCTGCTCAAGCCGAATTTTTTCATGCAGAACCTGCTCGGCAGTGCGGGTACGATCAAGGAGCAGGGCAAGTTCTTTTTGCCGATGGCGGATGGCAAGACTGCCATGGCGGATGTGCGCGACATCGGTGCGGTGGCTGCGGTGGTGCTGACCGGTACCGGTCATGCCGGACAGAGTTACGAGATCACCGGGCCGGAGATTCTCAGCTTCCACGATGTGGCGGCGCGCTTCACGAAGGTGCTCGGCCGCACGATCGAGTACGTGCATGTGCCGATGCCGGCCTATCGGCAGACGCTGTCGAGATTCCTCACCAACGCCTGGCACCTGAATGCGGTGTGCGAGCTTTTTCAGGAGATCGCTGATGGGCATGATCTGCACCTCAGTGATTCCGTGCAGAAGCTGACTGGCAAGTCACCGATTTCGCTTGAGCAGTTCATCCGCGATCATCAGGCTGTGTTTACGCCGTAGGAGCAGCCGCAGGAGCGGCCGTAGGAGCGGCTTCAGCCGCGATTCCGGATCAAATAATCGCGCCTGAAGGCGCTCTCCTGCCTTGAACGCGGGGATCGCGGCTGAAGCCGCTCCTACGCGTTCTCCCGGGCGACCGTGAGGGTATCGAGCTGGCCTTCGTCGTCGACGGTAAAGTGCACCAGGATCGGCTCGCAGCAAACGGAACAGTCTTCGACGCAGGTCTGGTCGCCCTGCGAGAGATCGAGTTCCAGCGTGATGCTTTCCCAGCAGTACGGGCAGGTGACGGTAACGTCTTCGAGCATGATCGTCTCCTTGCAGCTTGGTTGGCTGTTTCAGAACTGATCTTTACGCTTGCGTGTCTCGGCAAATACCTCGGTATCGGTTGCAGCGGCAAGTCCGAGCGTAGCGCGTAGCGCGGGGCTGGCCGGACGCAGGAAGGGGTTGGTGGCTTTCTCGACGCCCAGCGTGCTCGGCACGGTTGGCTGATTCGCTGCCCGCAGTGCCGCTACTTCGCGCAGGCGGGCCAGCAGTGCAGGGTTGTCCGGCTCCATGCTCAGCGCAAAGCGGCCATTGCTTTGTGTGTATTCGTGTGCGCAGTAAATCCTTGTCTCATCAGGTAGTTGCATGATCTTCTGCAGGGATGTCCACATCTGTGCGGGCGTGCCTTCGAACAGTCGCCCGCAGCCCATAGAGAACAGGGTGTCACCGACGAAGGCCACGCGATCGGCAGCGAATGAGTAGCAGATATGTGCGCGCGTATGACCGGGGGTTTCGATGATGCGTGCGCTGTGTTCGCCCAGCATGAAGCTGTCGCCTTCGCTGACCAGGATGTCGAGGCCCGGAATCCGGTCGGCATCGGCGCGCGCACCGACGATCGTGCAACCGGTGCTGGCCTTGAGCGCGAGATTGCCGCCGGCGTGATCGGCGTGATGGTGGGTGTTGAGGATGTAGTCGAGCTTCCAGCCCCGCTCGGCCAGCGCGCGTCCGATCGCCTCCGCATCCGGGCTGTCTATCGTTGCGGTGAGTCCTGAGTCCGGATCGTGCACCAGATATGCATAGTTGTCCTGCAGGCACGGGAACTGATGGATCTGGAGTGCAGACACGGGCAGCTCACTTTTCTTTGAGCCGCGGCATCAGTTCGACGAGGTTGCAGGGACGCGTGCGGTAGTCGAGCTGCGCCGAGATGATCTTGTCCCAGCCGGTGGCACAGGCATTGCCCGAACCCGGCAGGCAAAAGACATAGGTGCCATTCGCCACACCGGAGAGTGCGCGCGAGGACAACGTGGAGGTGCCGATATCGCTCCAGGAAATCATGCGGAACACTTCGCCGAAGCCGTCGATGACTTTGTCGAGCAGCGGTTCGATGGCTTCCGGTGTGCTGTCGCGGCCGGTAACGCCGGTGCCGCCGGTGGTGATGATCGCGTCGATGCCTGGATCGGCGATCCAGGCCGAGACGGTGGCGCGGATGCAGTAGATGTCGTCCGGATTGATCTGGTGGTCGCCGAGCTGGTGACCGGCGGTCTTCAGCCGCTCGATCAGCAGTGCGCCGGATGAATCGGTTTCGATGGTGCGCGTGTCCGATACCGTGAGGATCGCGATGGACAGCGGCACGAATTCGCGGGGTGTTGCCATGTTGGAATCAATACCTGGATGGTTCGTGTAGATGCTTTATGCAGCATCATCGCTGCCAGAGCGGCGTACCTGTTCCTGCAGAAATTCGGCGAAGTGCCGGCACGCATCGGTGACCGTGAACACGCCGACCAGTTTGCCGCGTCTTGTGACGATGGCAGAGCTCAGGTGATGTTCGGCCATGTGGTTCAGCACTTCATCAAGGCGTGTATCCATGTCCACGATGTAGGTGTCTTTCACCATCGCTGCGGTGACGGGCGGCTGCCGCCGGTCGCCATCGGCAGGCGCGGCGCCCAGCAGCAGGCGGATATCGCGCTCGGCCACGATGCCGGCCAGTTCACCCTCCCGGGTGACGGGCAGATGGCTGATCTGGTGTTCATTCATCAGTGCGCGGGCCGTGGTGACCGGGGCGGCGACATCCACCGAGTAGGGGAACGGGGTCATGACGGCCTTGATTGTCGGCATCCTGCGCATGTGCGGATGATAAACCCCGGGCGGAGAATTTTCCCGTGGCTTTCAATTGTCTGCTGCCCTGAAAGGCGGTAGGGTGCCTTTGTGAGTGACTCATCCAGGGCAAGTCCGCCATCACCCGCTAGCGCCGGGTCACCGCCATTGCCGGATCTTCAGCCTTACTGGATGCCGTTTACGCCGAACCGCTATTTCAAGCAGCACCCGTTGCTGCTCGAATCAGCCGCCGGGATGTACTACACCACCAGTGACGGACGGCAGATCCTCGATGGCATTGCCGGGCTCTGGTGCTGCAATGCCGGTCATTGCCATCCGCGCATCGTCGAGGCGGTGCGTGCACAGGTCGGCAAACTCGATTTCGCCATGAGTTTCAACATGGGGCACAGCGGCGTTTTTGCCCTGGCCAGCGAACTCACCGCACTGGCGCCGGATAACCTGAGCAATGTGTTCTTCACCAACTCCGGTTCCGAAGCGGTGGATACCGCACTCAAGATTGCACTGGCTTATCACCGTGCGCGTGGCGAGTCTCAGCGTTTCCGCTTCATAGGGCGCGAACGTGCCTATCACGGGGTGGGCTTTGGCGGTATCTCGGTGGGCGGCATCGTCTCGAACCGCAAGGCCTTCGCCTCTGCGATGCTGCCCGGTGTGGATCATCTGCCGCACACGCATGATCCACGGCGCAATGCCTTCAGTCGTGGTCAGCCGTTGTATGGCGCCGAGTTTGCCGATGCGCTGGAGAACCTGGTCGCGCTGCACGATGCCAGTACCATCGCCGCCGTCATCGTCGAGCCGGTGGCCTGCTCGACCGGTGTGCTGGTGCCGCCAAAGGCCTATCTGGATCGCCTGCGGGCGATCTGTGACCGGCACGGCATCCTGCTGATCTTCGATGAGGTAATCACTGCTTTTGGCCGCACAGGCGCAGCCTTCGCAGCGCAAACCTTCGGCGTGCGGCCGGACCTGATCACGGTGGCCAAGGGGCTGACCAGCGGCGTGATTCCGATGGGCGCCGTGCTCACCGACCGGCGTATCTACGACGCCTGCATGACCGGCCCGGAGCAGGGCATCGAGTTTTTTCACGGCTACACCTATTCCGGTCATCCGGTGGCGACGGCTGCGGCGCGGGCGGCGCTGGCGGT
>JBIJCV010000183.1:0-4367 GCA_044344525.1 Gammaproteobacteria bacterium
GAGGCCGACGGCCTGCTGATGCGTTTCGACCGCATCGATCAGGACAAGTACGAGATACCGGGCCTGTTCTTCCGTGCCACCGACCAGTACGGCATGTATGGCGCACCCACCATGCTATTCGAGGAAGTGAAGATCGACGGCAAGTGGATGAAAGGTCCGGTGTTGATCAACCTCTACGGCCACTGGAACACCGACGCGATCATCTGGAACCTGCCGGTGGTGCCTGGCGATCACTACGCCACCTACAACGGCGCCATGGTCTACCTGAAGGACATGCTGGCGAAGAACGGCGGCAAGTATCCCGAGATTCCGCCTGTGGAAATCCCGCGTGAGCGGGCGCCGTGCAAGCAGGTCGTGCTGAAGGGCGATGAGATCGACCTGCTGAAATTTCCCTTCGTCAAGACCAACCCGGCCGATGGCGGGCGGTATGTGAACACCGGTTCGCACTTCATGGTGGATGCGAAACTCGGTGCGAACTTCGGCACCTACCGTGCCGAGATCAAGGGGCCGCGCAAGCTGGGCATCAACATCGAACCCAACCAGACCGGTGACAAGTTTCTCAAAGCCGCGCAGAAGCGCGGCGAACAAGTGGTGAAATATTCGATCGTGATGGGCCAGGATCCGATGGTCTGGCTCCTGAGCGGTACGCGTCTCGCGCCTCGCTTCACGGATGCGCCACAGGATGAACTCGCGATCGCCGGCGGCATGCGCGGCAAGCCGGTCGAAGTGGTCCGGTCTGAAGAGACCGATATCCTGATTCCGGCGCATGCCGAGTTTGTCATTGAGGGTGAGGTGCAGTTGAACGGCCCCTTCGAGAACGAGGGGCCCTTCGGCGAGATGTTCGGCTACCTCGGCCCGGTCAAGGAGAACAACTACGTCATGACCGTCAACACCATCACGCATCGTCGCGACCCCTGGTTCGTGAACGCGATGACCGGCATGCAGCGCGCCAGCGTGACCGCACCGGCGGATGCGATGTACAGCGTGCTGCTCGGCAAGCAGATCCCGAATTTTGTCGCCTACACCAACCCGCAGGACACGATGGGCTTCGTGGTGATGAGCATCGACAAGAAAGCGGCAGGCGAGGGCCTGGCGGCCGGCATGAAGGTGGCGGAACGCAATCCGATCGCCAAGGTCGTGGTGGTGGTGGACAAGGATGTGAACATTCTCGACCGGCGCGAGGTGGTCTTCGCCATCGGCTCGCGCTGGCAGCCGCACCCGGCCAGCAAGATCATCGAGGATGCTTTTGGTCTGCAGACCGATCCCAGCCAGGTGAAGTACGCGCGCACCAGCAAGATCGTCATCGATGCGACCCGGCAGTTGCCAGCCGAGGGTGGCCGGGAAGTCTTCCCGGAAACCAACCGCGCGCTCCTTGAGCAGGGCGCACCGGGCATCTTCGATCACGTGGACAAACTGTACGGCGAGGCACTGCGCAGCTGGAAGCGGCTCTGAGCGCACCGATACATGGACATCGATATCGTTCTTGACTCGCAGCTCCCCTCAGCACAACTGAAGGAACTGGGGCTGCTGGCCGAGCAGCACGGGATTCACGCCGTCTGGTGCGCGAGTTATCTGGATGGCCGTGACCCCTTCGGCAATCTTGCGGAACTGGCCCGGGCGTCGAGCAGGATCCGGCTTGGCCCCATCGCGCTCAGTCCTTACGAACTGCATCCCTTCCGCATCGCCATGGCACTCCTGACGCTCAATGAGCTGTGCCCGGGCCGGGCACAGGCCATCATCGGTGGCGGCGGTGAAGTGGTGATGGCGCTGGAGATTCCCCGCCAGCGCCGGGTGCGTGCCGTCGGTGAGGCGATAGATATCGTGAAGGGTGCGGTCACGCAGCGGCCGTTCAGTTATCACGGCCAGATATATTCCATCAACGATTACGACCCGCAGTGGATCACCGCTGCGCAACCGCCAGCAGTCTTTGCTGCTGCCAACCGCCCACAGATGCTGCGCATGTCTGCGCGTGCCGCCGACGGCATCATGATGAGCGACCTGTCGCCGGCGCTGAGCCGGGCCGCAGTCGACGCCGTAAAAGGACACCTTCGGGAGTTCGGGCGCGACCCGGCGGCATTCCAGTTCAACAATTTCATGGCCTGGTACGTCTATGACGATCTGCAGGAAGCGCGCCATGAAGCGAAGCGCTGGATCGGCTTCCGGGCGATCTTCCGCGAATACATGATGCGCGAGTTCATGAGCGCCGAGGATTTTGCGGTGATTCTCGAGCACATTCCGCAGATCTACGCCATGGCCGCGAAGAACGCGCACTCAGTCGAGGGGATTCCCGACCGGCTCCTGGATATGTGCGTGGATCACCTGACGCTGACCGGCACGGTGAATGACATGGAGCCTGTCATCGGGCATCTGCAGGCGCTGAAAGATGCCGGCTGCACGCAGGTTTCCCTGGAGCTGAAGAAGCATCAGGCGCACGGCATCCGGCTGATCGGCGAGCGGGTGATCCCTGCGCTGCGCTGAAAATCTCAGGCCAGTTTGCGCACGCGGAACCGGCGGCCCTTGATCTTGCCGGCAATCAGCGCCCGCAAGGCGTGGTCGGCCGAGCGACGGTTGATGGCCACATAGGCGCGGGTGGCGTAGATGTCGATCTTGCCGATCGACTCGGCGGTCAGCCCGGCGTCGCCAGTCAGCGCGCCAAGCAGATCACCGGGTCGCAGTTTGTCCTGCCGGCCACCGTCGATGATCAGCGTCACCATGCCGGCGGTCAGCGGTTTCTGTGCGGCGCTGCCAGGTTCCGGGGTCTGCCAGTCCAGCGGCGTATCCTGAGCTTCCTCGATGGCGGCTGTCCGGTGGCGCTCGTAAGGCGTGCACAGCGTCCAGGCCAGGCCTTTGCCGCCAGCGCGACCGGTGCGGCCGATGCGATGCAGATGAACGTCGGCGGTTGCTGCCATGTCGTAGTTGATCACTACCGGCATGTCCTTGATATCCAGTCCGCGTGCGGCCACGTCGGTTGCCACCAGTACCGCACAGCTGCGGTTGGCAAAGCGCAGCAGCACCTCTTCACGCTCACGCTGTTCGAGATCGCCATGCAGGGCCAGTACCGAATGGCCCCGCTCTGCGAGCTGGGTGGCCAGGTCGCGTACGGCATGTCGGGTGTTGCAGAACACCAGGGCGGATTCCGGCCGGTGTTGTGCCAGCAGACGGCTCAGGGTGTCGAACTTCTGCGTCTCACTGACCTCGAAGAACAGTTGCCCGACTTCCTCGGTGCTCAGTGTGGCGGTGACGCTCACATCCAGCGCATCGCGCTGAAACTGCCGGCTGATCTCGCGCACGGCGTCGTTGTAGGTGGCCGAGAACAGCAGGGTCTGGCGTTTGCGCGGGATCTGCGCGGTGATGGCATGGATGTCGTCGCTGAAGCCCATGTCGAGCATGCGGTCGGCTTCATCGAGCACCAGCACGCGTATCGCCGCCAGCGGCAGCACACCTTTCTGCAGCAGTTCCAGGATGCGACCGGGCGTGCCCACCACCAGGTGCGGCTCATGCGCCAGTGAGGCCAGATGCGGACGCAGCGGGATTCCGCCACACAGGGTGAGCACTTTCACGTTGGGGATGAATCGGGCGAGACGCCGGATCTCCTTGCTGACCTGATCGGCGAGTTCGCGTGTCGGGCACAGCACCAGTCCCTGCAGCTGGATGCGGGTTGCGTCGATGGCAGCGAGCAGGCCCAGTGCAAAAGCCGCCGTCTTGCCGCTGCCGGTCTTGGCCTGGGCGATCACGTCGCGGCCGGCAAGGATCGCTGGCAGGCTCGCCGCCTGTACCGGGGTCATGTCCAGGTATTCAGCGGCGGCTACGCCCTGTTGCAGTGCCGGACTCAGGGCCAGTTCTGAAAAATCATTCATCACATATCATCGCATCATTGGCCGGTCGTCGCGGTGCCATGAATCTGCAATACTGAAGTTTCACCGTGTATAGAACACGATTAGTCAGGAGCCTGAGCATGAACAAGACGATCACCGGGATGTTTGCAGCGCTAACCCTGTTGGCCGGGATGAGTACCGCATTGGCGGCTGATGCTGACCAGTACGCGGCGAAAACCGTCTGGGTCGATGGATCCGGCCAGAGTTCGATGGCCGACAAGGCCTCGAAGAAGCACGCAGAAATGGCCAAGGACGGCTGGAAGTTCCAGAGTCTGGATGTCTATACGGAAGATGGCGATATGAAGGGGCTGTTCGTCACTTACTCACGCGAGCCGATACCTGCGCCCGCGCCCGCGCCCGCACCCTGACCCCTGTCGACTGGCGCTGGCAATCGCGCAATGTGATTGCCAGCGCTGCGCCTTGCGCGTGGATCAACGGGCTGGTCCGCGCCAGCCCGGATAGAAGGGTGTGTAGGGGTCGCTGCGCGGATCC
>JBIJCV010000314.1:0-2902 GCA_044344525.1 Gammaproteobacteria bacterium
ACCGGGAGCTGGTCGTACAGCGTCTCGAACACGGAGCGGTTCGGCAGGATGACGTTGTTTGCCCGCACGTAGTCGTCCCACAGGGCGACCAGGGCCTTCAGCCTGGCGGGCTGCTCGGCGGCGAGATCCTGGCGCTCGGAGGGATCCGCTGCGACGTTGAACAGCTCCCAGTCGCCCTTGCCGAGCGACCTGTACTCCCAGCGGATCTTCCAGTCGCCCTGTCGCAGGGCGTGGTTGCCGAACAGTTCCCACGCGAGGTAGTCCTGTTCCGAGCGGGGCGACTCGGCCCGGCCCGCCAGCACTCCGCTCCAGGATTTGCCGATGAGCGGGGGCAAAGAACTCCCCGCCGTGGCGCCCGGATAGCTGGCGCCGGCAATCTCGAGCAGCGTCGGCATCACGTCGGCCACGTGCATCAGGCCGCCGTTGATGCTGCCCTTTGGCCGCTGAACTGCCGGGCCGCTGACGATCAGCGCATTGCGGATGCCCCCCTCGCCGAGCCAGCCCTTGTACTGGCTGAAGGGCGTCATCGAGGCCTGCGCCCACATGGGGCCGTAGGCCACGTAGGAGCCGGGATCGCCCCAGGCATTGGGATGGGTCTGCGACCAGTTGATCGCGGCGAACAGGTAGTCGCGCGTGCCCGGTGTGCCCGCGATCATCTCGAACAGGTCGGTACCCTCGGCACCATTGTCGCCAAACACGACGAAGATCGTGTTCTCGTACTCACCGATCTTCTTCAGGTGGTCGATGAGTCGCCCGATGTGATGATCGAGGTTCTCCACCATGCCGGCATAGAGCTCCATTTTCTTGCCCAGTACGGCGCGGGTTGCCGGCGCCAGCACGACGGGATCCGGCAGGAACCACATGCGCTCGGCGAGCTGTGTGCCAGCCGGCATGATGCCCGTCTCGATTTGACGCTTGAGCCGTTCCTGACGCACCACATCCCAGCCCTTGTCGTACTCACCGACATGGCGATTTCGCCAATCCTTCGGCAGGTGGTAGGGATCGTGCGGTGCCTGATGCGAGACATAGGCAAAGAAAGGCTTGCCGTCGCCTTTGCGGGCATCGATGAAGCCGATCAGCTTGTCGGTGTAGGTCTTCGTCGCGTAGTAGTCGTCGGGCAGCTTTGTCAGGTAGCGGCCGTCCTCCGTGAAGACGGATCGGGGCGACGCGGCCGTGAAGTTCGTCATGTCCCAGTAGCTGCCGGCCCCGTCGAGCAGGGAAAAGTCGCGCTCAAAGCCGCGCGCTGCCGGGATCTGGTCGGGGGCCTTGCCGAGATGCCACTTGCCGACCATGTAGGTGTGATAACCCGCGTCCTTCAGCAGCTGCGGCAGCGTGGCGACCCGATCGTTCAGGTAACCCTCGTAGCCGGGCACCCCGCGCTGGTTCGGCGCCGTCCACTCATCCATGTTGCCGAGGCCGTTCAGGTGGGTATCGACACCGCTCAGCAACATCGAGCGCGTCGGCGAGCAGCTCGCATGCGTGTAGAAGTTCGTGAAACGGACTCCCTCGCTGGCGAGCGCGTCGAGGTTCGGCGTCCTGATCTCGCCACCGAAGGCACCGATATCGGCATATCCCAGGTCGTCGCCAAGGATGACGACGATGTTCGGCCGCTTGGGCTGGGTCTGCGCCTGAGCGGGTGTGCCGACGGCAAACAGGGCCGCCTGAAGGCTCACGACCACGGCCAGTGATGCCCTCGTCACGTCAACGTTCGCCATTGAAAATCTCCTGTATTGGCCCTATCGTGATATTACAGCGATCAGATACTGTAACCGAGCAATTACCAGGGCCAGACGGCCACTCAGGCCTCAGCAGTGCAGATCGACAACTTCAAGAAGGCCTTCAGCGTCTGCCTTGAGACCAAGAAGTACATGGTCAAGTACTGAGGACGATATGGGCCGGGATCCGCCGTACTGGCGCACCTCGTCCCATGCATCGTTACAGGACCAGCGGCGGTAGCGGCGCCCCACAGTCCTGACAAAACTTCGCGGCGGGACGGTGCCCCCGCGCACCGCAGCTCGCGCACTGCCGCGCATCGGACCCGGCAGGCTGCTGGCCAAAGCGCTCGCTCGCCATCTCGGCAGTCACGATCCCGGTCGGTACCGCGAGGATTCCCCAGCCGAGCAGCATCATGAAGCTGGACACGAGCCGCCCCAGGTCCGTCCTCGGCGTGATATCGCCGAACCCCACCGTGGTGATCGTGGTGATGGCCCAGTAGATCGACACCGGGATGCTCGTAAAGCCGTTCGCCGGCCCCTCGATCACGTACATCACGGTGCCGAGCAGGATCACGACCATGCCCACCGTCGAGATGAAAATGAAAATCTTCCGGCCGCTGGCCCTGAGGGCCCTGCCGAGGATCCGGTACTCGCGGATGAAGGCGGTCAGCTTGAGGATGCGGAAGACCCGCAGCAGCCGCAGAACTCGCACGTCGATCAGCGCCTGCAGCCCGGGAATGAAGAAAGCCAGGTAGGTGGGCAACACCGCCAGCAGGTCGACGATGCCGAAAAAGCTGCGGGCATAGCGCGCCGGGCGTTCCACGCAGTAGAGGCGAACCAGATACTCAGCCGTGAAGAAGGCGGTGAAGAACGCCTGGAGTCCGGAAAGGAATATACCCAGTGGCGTGGACAGTCCGTTCATGCTGTCCAGCATGACCACGGCGACGCTGGCCAGGATGAGGGCCAGCAGTATCAGGTCAAAGGTACGACCTGCAGGCGTGTCGGACTCGAAGACGATGACGAAGAGCCGGCGGCGCCAGCCGCTCGCCGGGATGCCGTAATGGGCGGCTTCGGCCGACTGACCCTCGGTACCGCCGAAGCGGGATGGTCGTGGCGAATTGACTGTGTTCACAGTGTGATTGATAGCACAAGACGGGCCGGGTCGCTTGCGCCGATTGCAGGTGCAC
>JBIJCV010000184.1:0-4356 GCA_044344525.1 Gammaproteobacteria bacterium
CTGGATCCGCGTTCAGCCCACCGGACATCCGGAGATCCGGCGCCTGCGTTCCGAGTTGCAGGATCCGGATATCAATCCGTTGGGGGGGTGTTGAGGTCATGCGCAGGTCTGTACGCGGCTTCACGCTCATCGAGGTACTGGTCGCATTGGTCGTGATGTCGGTCGGCATGCTCGGCATTGCGGCGCTCTATCTTGAGGGTCTGCGTGCCGGACGCACTGCGCTCTACCGGACCAGCGCTGTCAATCTCGCAGCCGACATGGCGGATCGCATTCGCGCCAATCAGCCGGCTGGCAATGCCTACGCCGGCATCGGTCCCGGCGCTGACGAATCCTGTGTCAATGGCGATGCAGACTGCACGCCGGTACAACTTGCCGCCGACGACTGGTTCAGCTGGACCGGGCAGATCGAAGCGCAGCTGCCTGAAGGTGCAGGCGCCGAAATAGAGGTCGGTGCTGCGCCAACACCGGTCTACACCATCACCCTGCGCTGGCCGGAAATCGGTCAGGACGAGCCCGCCAGTTACAGCCTGAGTCTGCGGCCATGAGACATGTGGATCTGCTACTGCGGCAACAACGCGGCATGACCCTGATTGAGCTGATGGTTGCGATGTCGATCGGCCTGTTTCTCACCGGCGGCGCACTCTATATATACAGTCAGAGCAAGAACACCTACCGCGCCAGCGACAGCCTCTCCCGCCTGCAGGAAAGTGCCCGCTTCGCGCTCGACACCATTGAGCCGGATGTCCGCCTGGCCCGTTTCTGGGGCCGCAATGCCGAACCCGCCATGATCGAGGTCCCGGCCGGCATCACCATCCCCTGCAGCAGCAGCGCCGATGTCGCCGCATGGGCACTCAATGTCGGTGCGCCGATTGAGGTCAGCGACGACGGCTACGATCTGCCCTGCGCCTCCTTTGCCAACAATCCGCGCGCCGGCAGCGATGTGCTGACGCTGCGCCATGCCGAGCCCTGGAGTGGTGGCACCCAGCCCGCACTGGAGGCCGGCCGGCTGCAGGTGCAAACCAGTCTGACGCAGGGGCAGATATTCAACGATGGCGTAGCGCCAGATCTCGGTGCCGACTCCACACTCAGCAACGTGGTGGTCAGCGCCTACTATGTAAACGACCGTTCCAGCTTTGATACCAGCCAGCCTTCGCTACGGCGCCTGACCCTGCGTGCCGATGGCAGCCTCGGCGAAGACGAAGTGATCCCCGGTGTAGAGAACCTGCAGGTCCAGCTCGGCATCGATACCAACGGCGATGGCGGCGTCGACCGTTATGTAGATGGCGACCATCCGCTGGTCACGGATGATGCAGCGATTGTTGCCATACGCCTGTGGATGCTGGTCGGCACACCGGCAGACGATCAGGGCTGGAGTGATACCAGCAGCTACCCGACGCCAGACGCCGATCTGGGTGATCTGCTCGCCGGCACCGACGATTACCCGGCCAGCGCACGACGCATGCAGATCAGCAAAACCATTTACCTGAACAACCAGGGATCCTGACATGGTCAAACACCATAACGGCATGCATGGACAGCGCGGTGCGGTACTGATCATCAGCCTGGTACTGCTGATGGTCCTGACCATTCTCGCCATCTCGACCATGCGCACCGCCAGCCTCGGACTGCTGATGGCGGGCAACACGCAGTATCGGCAGAACGCCTGGCAACTCGCACAGACCGGTATCGACACGATACTGCGTGCCGGTGACCCGGCGACCAGCGACGATTGCGATACGGCCGCGCCGGGCGCGCCGGTGGTGATCGATGCGCTGGGCGGAAACTACACCACGATGGTGTGCTTTCGCGGTGAATCGATGACCCCGGGCAACTCAATCACGCGTGTACCGACCTTCAATTACGAAGTGCATGCCGACGGCACGACGGAACAGCGCGGCGCACGGGCGCGCCTGGTACAGGGCTTCGCAGTCACCGGCGCATCAGGCCGATGAACATCAGGATACAGGGCGCCCTTCTGCTGCTGGTGATCTGGCTGTCCACCGGCCATGCGACGATCAGGCAGATCGAGCAGGCTTTCGAACTGGCCCCCGCCCAGATTCAGTTACCGGCACGGCCCGACGCGCAACTGACGGTACGTCCCTGCACCGGCTGCCGGATCGTGGCGCTGCGCGTCACGACAGCAACCCAATGGTACTCAAGCCTTGCCGAACAGCAGCCTGCGGGCCAGGCCGCAGTGCTGCGGATTTTCCGTACGGCCAGCAGCAACCCACAGATGCTCGTGCATGTGTTCTATGAACCGCAAACACTGCGGGTCAATCGCGTGGCCCTCGATCTGCCGCGCGGAGTTCAGCCCCGATGAACAGCAACAGGCGATTCCTGTACCGCCACGGTCAAAGACAGCAACTGCTGCCCGGATTGCTCTGCGCGATCATCCTGCTCGGCGCTGCACTGCCCGTCGCCGCTGATGACTCGGAACTTTTTCTCAGCGACCGTAGCGTCACCTCCACGAACGCCAATGTGCTGTTCATCATCGATACCTCGGGCAGCATGGATACCCTGGTCGACACCCAGGCGCCCTACGACCCGGCTACGGATTTCCCGGGCTGCTACCGCAGCGACGCCCTTTACTTCACGACCACTGGCACCAGACCACCCTGCGACAGCCCCGATCTGTTACCCAAGTCCGTCAACTACTGCGCCGCCAGCGCGCAACCGCTGGCGGAGATCGGTTACTACGCCGATTTTCTGCTCGGCTGGGATGCGAGTCGCGAGCGCTGGGATGCGCTGAGCGCTGAGCGCGCCGATGGCCCGCTCGAATGCGTCACCGATCGCGGCGTGAATGGCCAGGGATCCGGCGGTGCGCGGTTCGCAGCCAACGGCACGGGTGGACCTTGGGCGACCACTGACGCGCAGGAACCGGCCTGGAACAGCCGTTACACTTTTTATGACGGCAACTGGCTCAACTGGAATTTCAATCCACCATCGGTACGCAGAAGCCGTCTCGACATCGTCAAAGACGCCGTCATTGACCTCAGCACCAGCCTGAGAAACGTCAATGTCGGCGTGATGCGCTTCAATCGCAATGAGGGCGGCCGGGTGGTTGCAGCGCTGGAAGACATAGCCACGTCCCGCGCTGATGTACAGCGCATCGTCAACGAACTGGAGCCGGAAGGCCAGACGCCGCTGTCCGAAACGCTCTACGAGGCTACCCAGTACTTCATGGGGCGCAGCGTCGACTATGGCAACATCGCTGACAGCCGCAGCGTCGCTGAATCGCGCATCGGCAATGACCCGAACGGCGCACTGTACAAGTCACCGCTTGACGAGGCTTGCAGCAAGAACTTCATCATCCTGCTCACCGATGGCGAACCCTCTGGGGATACAAGCGCGGTCAGCAAGATCCTCAGCCTGCCCGATTTTGCTGCCACCGTGGCACCCGCCTGCGATGGCAATGGCGAGGGCCGTTGCCTCGATGACCTGGCGGACTATCTGGCCAACCACGATCTGAACCCGGCGCTACCCGGCATACAGACTGTAACCACCCATACGATCGGCTTTGCGGCTGACTTCCCGCTGCTCGAAACCACCGCTGCGCGTGGCGGCGGCGAATATCACTTGGCTGACGATACGGCCAGTCTTGCAACAGCCCTGAGCGGCATCGTGCTGTCCATCTTTGACAACGTGGGCAGTTTTGCGGCCCCTGCGGTGCCGGTGAATGCTTTCAACCGGACGAACAACCTCAACGATGTGTTCATGTCTGTCTTTCAGCCATCGGAGCGCACGCGCTGGACCGGTAACCTGAAGAAGTACCGTTTCACTGACGGCGAACTGGTGGGCCAGGATGGCGAGCCCGTCATCGACCCGGTTACCGGACTCTTCACGCGCGATGCCTACAGCTTCTGGTCTGACCAGCCGGATGGCGACCGGGTGAGCGAAGGTGGTGCCGCCAGGCAGTTGCCCGACAGCAGTCAGCGCCGGCTGTTCAGCAACCTTGCCGACAATAACCTGAACAGTGCTGCCAACCGGATCACGGTGGACAATGCAGATCTCATCGCGGCACTGGCCAGCGTGCCAGCTGACGAACAGCGCCCGCTGATCGAATGGACGCTGGGTCGCGATGTGCGCGACCAGGACCAGGATGGCAATCTGGCCGAGACCCGGCGCGACATGGGCGACGCGCTGCATGTGCAACCTGCAACCTTGCTCTACAGCGGTACCGTGGAGAACCCGGTTGCCAGCGTATTCCTGTCGACCAACGATGGCTTTCTGCACGCCTTCGACAGCCGCACCGGCGAGGAACTCTGGGCTTTTCTGCCCACCAGATTGCTCAGCGGGCTGTACCCCCTGTATCTGAACGAGGAGAGCGCGACCAAACACTATGGTCTGGACGGCGAG
>JBIJCV010000185.1:0-4325 GCA_044344525.1 Gammaproteobacteria bacterium
GCGGCGGGCCACATCCAGCGACGCGATGATCTGCAGGTTCGGCGACGTGGAGGTATGCGTGAAGTATGCCTCCTCAAAGGCGCCATGCACGGCGCCAAAGTCTTCATCGTGAACGAGGATCATGGAGCCCTGGCGCAGCGCCGACATGGACTTGTGGGTGGACTGGGTACCGTAAACACGGATCCTCGCCTGGTCGGGATCTGGCAGCAGGCGCATGTCGAGCAGAGCCGGGTCCGCCGGATCGAGATCGCCCGCCTTCGCCTTGAATGCGTCGTACTCCTTGCGGTACTCCGGACTGCGCAGGCGCTCGGTCAGACGTTCGGCCGCATGCATGGAAGTGCGCAGGCGATGGAATGGCGAGAAGCGCGCAAAGCCGAACCAGGCCTCGTCCCAGAGAAACACCAGATCCGGCTTGATGGCCAGGCACTCCTCCATCACGCGCTGGGGGTTGTACATGTGGCCGTCGAAGGTGCAGTTGGTGAGGTCCACCAGCTTCGCCCGGTCCAGTTTGCCCTCGGCCTTGAGGGCCAGCAGCGCCTGCTTGATCGAACGCAACGGCACCGCGCCGTACATCGAGTAGGCCGTCATCGGGTAGGCCTCGAGGTACAGGGGCTGCGCGCCGGAGAGCACCATCGCGTAGTGGTGCGACTTGTGGCAGTTGCGGTCGATCAGCACGATGTCGCCCGGGGCGAGCAGCGCCTGCAGGACGATCTTGTTCGAGGTGGACGTGCCGTTGGTGACGAAGTAAGCGCGGTCGGCGCCGAAGGCCCGCGCCGCCATCGACTGGGATTTCTTGATGTTGCCCGTGGGCTCCAGGAGGCTGTCGAGACCGCCGGTGGTCGCCGAGGACTCGGCCAGGAACAGGTTGATGCCATAGAAGTGGCCCATGTCCCGGATCCAGTGCGAGCGGAACACCGACTTGCCACGCGCGACTGGCAGGGCATGGAAGGTGCCGACCGGCTTCTGGCTGTAGTGCTTCAGGTTGCTGAAGTACGGCGTGTCGTAGCGATCGCCGACCCCGTCGAGGATGGACAGGTGCAACTCCATCAGTTCCTCGATGCCGTAGAAGATGCGCCGTAGCCACGCTGCCTCCGGACGCCCGGCGATGGTCTCAGCCCCGCGCTCGGTGAGCAGATAGATGTCCAGCTCGGGCCGGATGGCCTTGAGCGTCCGGGCCAGCTTCAAACCGTAGTCGCGCACGTCGACCGTATCCGGGTCGAAGGGCATGGAACGATCCAGCATGTCGCGCAGCTCGGGCCACTCGTGCCGGGAACGAAAACCGAAACCGTCGCCGATGACCACCGCCTGCAGCTCCGGATTGGCGAGCACCGCGACGATGGCATCCTCGAAGCAGCCCACCTGTACCAGTTCGTAGACGAAGGGATCATCGATGCGACGCAACTTGCGAATGTCGTGGCGGGCCTGCTCGTGCCGGGAGGAATCAACCGCCGTGACGCTCAGCACCTCGAAGTAGGGCCGTTGATTGGCATCGGCCTCGGCTGAGGGCGGCAGGTAGTCGCTGGCCTGGACTTCGGCTTCACCGCCCGGCTCCCAGAAAGCCATCTCGTGGCGGAACGCGCCGGAGGACAGCGCCGCGTTGATGCGCTGGGCCTGGTGGGCGAAGGCCTGGGCGTCGCCCTCTTTCAGGCTGTCGCGCAGGGCACGCATCAGCCGCAGCCCCGGGAAGGCGCTGAATTCATCGAGCGGCTCGAGATCGGCGAGCGCGGCACGGGCATCCGCCGCGAACCGGTCGGTGTTCTCCTTGCGCGCCGCGGCGGCGGCCCACGCCCTGGCGATGATGGCCAGCTGTGCCCAGCAGTCGTGGCGCACGTCGGGAATCGAGAAGCCGTGCTTGAGGGGCATGGCCGCCCCGGTGGTGTTCTGGTCGGTCATGCGCAGGTCGTCCTTGAAAAAGCGGGGACGCCGCGCTTCCTGGCTTTCAGCAGTCCAAAAAGAGCGGCATCCCCTGCGGTTTTACTTGGGGTTTGGGCCAAACACGCCGACGCCCAGCTCGCCCGCGATATCGCGGATGGCGTTCAGCGAACGCACGCTGTTGCCGGCCTCGTTCAGCCGCGGCGAGAAGGCTGCGATGGCAAACTTGCCCGGCACGACCGCGACGATACCGCCGCCGACGCCCGTCTTGGCTGGCAGACCTGCGGTATACATCCACTCGCCGGATTCATCGTAGAAGCCTGCAGTGGCCATGACGGCCAGCAGCTCCGGCACATCGTTGGCGTTCATGACACGCTTCTTCGTCAGCGGATTCACGCCCTGGTTGGCGAGCGTCGCGCCCATGATGGCCAGATCCTTCGCGCTCACGCCGATCGAACACTGCCGGGTATAGACGCGCATGGCTTCCTCGGGCTCGCTGTACAGCCGCTCGTAGTTGTAGAGCAGGTTGGCGATGGCGCGGTTGCCGAAGGCCGTGGTGTACTCGGACTCGTACACTTCCTCGAGCACCGTGAGCGGCTGCGGGCTGCCGGCAAAGTCGCTGATGTTCTGCAGGATCTTGTTCCAGCGATCCTGCTCGGACGTTGCCTGCACCAGACTCACCGCCGCGATGGCGCCCGCGTTCACCAGCGGGTTGACCGAACGCTTGTCCTTGTAGGTCTCAATCGCCAGCCGTGAGTTGAAGGGCAGGCCGGTGGGCTCCACGCCGATCTTGTCGTCGAGGACTTTCGGCCCCTGCTGGGTCATCACCAGCGCCGCGGTGAAGGGCTTGGACACCGACTGGATGGAGAACTTGTAGTCGACATCGCCGGCAATGTAGATCTTGCCGTCCTTCGTGGCGATCACCACGCCGAACAGTTCGCTCGGCGTCTTGGTCAGGATCGGGATGTAGTCGGCATTCTTGCCTTCCTGCAAGCCCTTGTACTTCGCGTGTGCCGCATCAACGAGCCGCTGCAACTCCCTGGGCGACGGATCAGCCGCATTGACGGTGGTAAAGCCCAGCGTGGCCAGCGCCAGCGTGGCGAGCAGTGTTACTGAAGATTTCATGTTTTTTGCTCCTGAATCCCTGTCAATTACAGGGTCGTGCCGAAGTTGTACTTCACGGAAATCTGGATACGCGTGTCGTCATTGTCAGCGCCACCGAAATCCTCACGATCACCCCACAGCAGCTCACCACCGATCATCACGTTCTCCACCGGGTAGTAGAGCAGGTTCACGGAGGCGTACTGGCCCTTCTCGAAAGTGTCAGAAGTCTGGCCGAGCGTGTTGTCCACCTCGGTATAGGAGTAGCCGATGGAACTGCTGTACTGGTCGTTCCACCAATGGTCGTAATAAGCCGACACACCAGTGAGCTCAACCGCTTCGAGCTTCACACCGGGATCGGTGGGGGCCCGGTCCGGACCGGCGTCCATGCCGCCATCGTTCATGTAGCTGGCAATGCCTTCGCCGTAGACGACACCCAGGCGGATTGCGTCCTTCTCGAGCAGATTGATCACGCTGGTGACGTTGATGCCCCAGCCGGTATCGTTGTCGTCATAGATGACTTCAGCCTGATTGTTCGGGCAGTAGTCGCCTGCATCCTCATCGTCCTGGCCCGTATTGCAGAGCACCTCGGTGCCGATCCAGCGCAGGATGCCGGCCACCTGCACATGACCGAAGCCGGTCTTCATGCGGTACTGGGCCGTCAGGTCGGGAAACTCCTGGTCACCCTGGGCACCGGGGAAGTCATCCACTTCGCGATACTGGCCCGAGTCGATGTCGTTGCCCGGGTTCTCGATGGCCACCGCGAAGCTGGTGTCGCCCTTGACCGGTGTCCAGCGAATCTGCGGGTTGCGCAGGAAGACCATGCCGCTCGGACCCCAGTAGTCGATGGTGTTAGGGAAGATGTCACCGTCCATGAACAGTGAGTTGGTCTGGCCGGCGAGGATCGAGCCGAACTCGCCGTAGGCATGCCGCAGACGGATCGTGGTCTCGCCTGCGTCGGTGCCGACGCCGAACATGTCGAATTCAAACTTGGTGTTGATATCGCCCTTGGCGGTGGGCAGCGTGGCCTTCACCCCGAAGCGGCTCTGCTTGACGCTCATCATCGCCTGGCCGTCGTCACCGAACTGCTCGTCGTCAGTCGGAATACGCGAGGGCCGCAGCGTGTCTTCCCAGTCCGGGTTCACGCGACCAAAGTCCTGGATGTAGTCGAGCTGGGCGAAGCCGTATACCTCGAAGGACTTCTGGCCTTCGGCGGCAGACACCGAAGTGATTGACCCGGCAAGCGCCAGCCCAGCAGCAACGACGGTTGCCAATCTGGCAGCAAGTGGTTGTGAACTCATGCGACTCTCCTGAAACACCAGCAACAGAACTCCGACAATGCGCCGACGGGA
>JBIJCV010000186.1:0-4306 GCA_044344525.1 Gammaproteobacteria bacterium
CATCATTTCCAGCGGATCAGGCCGCATAGTGCCATGCGACGGCAGCCGGGTGCACATTTACGGCATCTTGACCTGCGTGGCCACAAAGCCCTTGAGTCCACCCATACGCTCTGCCCATGCCGCAACGTTCGGGCAGGCCGTGTAGTCGAGCTGGCGGCCGAGCTTGGTCAGCAGATAAGCGACAATCGCAAAGTCAGCGACCGTCAGTGTGCCCAGAAGGTATTCCCGGCCAGCCAGCTGCTGCTCGAGAATCTTCAGCAGCGGCGTCACTGTCGACACATCCGTCTCTGCACCGGTTTTCAGCGCAGCAATCGCCGGAATCAGATGGCAGCTCTGCCAGTGCAGCCAGCGGTCCACATCGGCACGGCCGCGCGCATCAGCCGGCAGCGCCCGGGTATGCGGAAATTTCGTCGCGAGATAGGTCAGGATCGCGTTTGACTCCCAGAGATTGAAATCCCCGTCCGTCAGTGCGGGCACCTTGCCCATCGGGTTGATGGCCAGAAAGGCCGGACTCTGCGTCTCCTTGTCCTTGAAGCTCACCAGATGGATATCGATATCCAGGTCGAAGTGCCGGACAAATGCCTCGACCTTGCGGTTGTTCGGCGTAATCGTGAAGGTGTACAGGCGCATGATCCTCTCCTGGATTCCGGATACTCGGCGGGCAGCGGTTCACACTGATTATCTACCGGCAGCGCCATTGTGCAACGGGCGGGCTAGAATGCGTGCCCATAGCCACCCATCCACGATGCAAGCCCTGAAGGACCGATACGCATGCGACTGACGCAGCTGCCACTGACCACATTCAAGGAAGTTCCGGCAGATGCCGAAATCGTCAGCCATCAACTCATGCTGCGCGCGGGCCTGATTCGCCGCCTCTCCTCCGGGCTGTTTACCTGGATGCCGCTCGGCCTGCGCGTACTGCGCAAGGTCGAACAGATCGTCCGCGAAGAAATGGACCGCGCTGGCGCTCTCGAGATCCTGATGCCCGTGGTTCAGCCAGCCGAACTCTGGAAGGAAACCGGACGCTGGGACATGTACGGTGACCTGCTGCTGCGCATCCGTGACCGGCACGATCGTGACTACTGTTTTGCACCGACTGCCGAGGAAGTCGTCACGGAGATTGCGCGGCGCGAGTTGCGCAGCTACAAGCAGCTGCCGGTCAATTACTACCAGATCAACACCAAGTTTCGTGATGAGATCCGGCCGCGCTTCGGCGTGATGCGGGCGCGCGAATTCGTGATGAAAGATGCCTACTCCTTCCACCTCGACCAGGCCTCGCTGGACAGCACCTACGAGCGCATGGCCGAGGCCTATACACGGATCTTCACGCGTCTCGGACTCCGCTTCCGCAAGGTCGATGCCCATGGCGGCGAGATCGGTGGCTCGAAGTCCCAGGAATTCCATGTGCTCGCTGATTCCGGCGAGGACCAGATCGCCTGGTGCGAAGGCGACAGCTTTGCGGCCAATGTGGAACTGGCGCCTGCGCTGCCACCGCCCTCGCCCTCGCCCAGACCTGCTGCCGGTGCGACACTGAACCGCCTGCCGACTCCCGGCGTGCGCAGCATCGATGAGGTCGCTGCATTCCTGAAGATCAGCACGCGGCACTGTCTGAAGACATTGATCGTCGAGGGCAGCGAGGGCGGACTCGTCGCGCTGTGCCTGCGCGGCGATCACGAACTCAATCCACTCAAGGCCGAACGGCTGCCCGGTATCGCCAGCCCGCTGCGCATGGCAGCGCCGGAGCGCGTACTCGCCGAACTGGGCACACCGGTCGGCTCGCTGGGGCCGGTTGGCCTCAGCATCCCGCTGTTTGCCGATCACAGCGCCTGTGCCATGGCTGATTTCGCCTGTGGTGCCAATGCACCGGACACTCACCTGACCGGCGTCAACTGGCAACGCGACCTGCCGGAACCGGCCGCGCAGGATCTGCGCAATGTGGCGGAAGGCGATCCCAGCCCGGGCGGTGGCGGCGCACTTTCCATCGCACGCGGCGTCGAGGTGGGACACATCTTCCAGCTTGGCGACAAGTACAGCCAGAGCATGCGTGCGACAGTCCTCGACCAGGACGGCAAGGAACGCGTCATGACCATGGGCTGCTACGGTATCGGCGTCTCGCGGATACTCGGCGCAGCGATCGAACAGAACAACGATGCCAACGGCATCATCTGGCCAGAGCCCATGAGTCCGTATGACGTGATGCTGATTGAACTGAATCCGAAAAAGTCGGAATCCGTCACGGCAGCGGCACTCAAGCTGTACAAGGATCTGGGTACCGCCGGCTTCGAGGTGCTTTTCGATGACCGCGATGCACGGCCCGGCGTAAAGTTCGCAGATGCGGATCTGGTGGGAATCCCCCACCGTATCGTGGTCGGCGAACGGGGCGTGAAAGACGGCAAGGCCGAGTACCGCCACCGGCAGACGGGTGCAGAGGAGCAGACAGCACTTGAAGACGTGGTCGAATTTCTGCGCAACCGGCAGTCGTCAGCTGCCCGGAACTAGCACCGGCAGCACGCTGGCGCTGGCGGCTGCGCTGCTGATCGGCAGCCTGCTCGCCCCCTGCGCTGCAACTGCGGCCAGTCAGGAGCGGGATCCCGCCCTGCGTCTGCGCCTCAAGACCGCACTCGCCGAACCGGTCAGCTTTGCCGACCGCTATGAAGCGGAAGTCTGGCTGACCGACATGGCCGGGCGCCTCGCGCGCAAGGTACCCGACCCGGACGAGCGCATCGAAATCCTGCAGGCCGTACACCGTGAGGCGGTACGCGCAAAACTGCCGCCGGAGATGGTGCTGGCGGTCATCGACGTGGAAAGCGGATTTCAGCGCTATGCCGTGTCGCGTGCCAATGCCCAGGGCCTGATGCAGATCATGCGTTTCTGGCTGAAAGAACTGGAGATGCCGGGCCATTCGCTGCTCGACATACAGGACAACATCCGCATGGGCTGCACGATCCTGCGCTATTACTACGACCTGGAAAACGGCAACTGGAGCCGCGCGCTGGCACGCTACAACGGCAGTCTTGGCAGTCAGCAATATCCGAACCTGGTGTTCGACCGGCTTCAGTCCCGCTGGTACCAGCAATAGCAGCAGTCAGTCACCCGGTACGGAAATCAGACAGCGCGCCGTAATTTTCCGCAGCCTCGTCGCAGACTTCGATTGCGTCCACACGGGCACGCGGCGGGCCCTGCCGCAACCAGTCGCCCAACTGCCCGACTGCCACAACACTGCCCAGCGCCAGCACTTCAACCCTGCCATCCGGCAGATTCTTCGCCCAGCCGCGCAGTTGCAATTGCTCCGCCTGGCGAGCGGTACTGGCGCGAAAAAACACGCCCTGCACCTGACCGGAAATCATGAAGCGACGACAGACGATTGACGACATGCGCACACGATACCAGCCGGGCGCGATTCACTGTAGTCTGCCGCCCATGAGCGAAATACTCGTCCTTTACTACTCAAGAAACGGTTCGGTGGCGGCACTCGCCAGTCAGGTTGCCCGCGGCATCAATGCAGTCACCGGGACCACGGCCTGCTTGCGCACAGTGCCGCCTGTGGCAACCGGGATCGGCTCGCGATTGCCGGAGGTTCCTGCAGAAGGTCCGCCCTACGTCACCGGCAGCGATCTGCAACGCTGTGACGGACTGGTACTCGGCAGCCCGACACGTTTCGGCAACATGGCTGCCGCACTCAAGTTTTTCATCGACGGCACCAGCAGCGAGTGGCTGGCCGGGACACTGCGCGGCAAGCCAGCCGGTGTATTTACCTCCAGCAGTTCATTGCATGGCGGACAGGAGAGCACGCTGCTGAGCATGGCACTGCCACTCCTGCACCATGGCATGGTGCTGGTGGGGATTCCCTATTCGGAACATGCACTGACGACCACGCGGGGCGGTGGTGGCCCCTATGGCGCGAGCCATTTTGCGTCAGATGCCAGCCAGACAGAGCCGACCCCCGATGAAGCGCGCATCGCACAACACCTGGGCCGGCGTATCGCAGAAGCGGCGCTGCGCCTGCAGGGCTGGGAACGCTGAGCTTCAGCCGCCGAGGACCTGCCGCACGAAAGGGATCGTCAAGCGCTTCTGTGCCGCCAGCGCGGCCCGGTCCAGTTCATCGAGCAGCTGAAACAGTTCGGCTATGCCGCGCCCGACCCGCGCCAGCAGATATCGACCGGTGTCATCAGGTAATTCGAAGCCCCTGAACCGGGCGCGCATCTGCAAGGCGCACAGGCGCCCTTCATCGTCGAGCGCCTGCAGCCTGAAGGTCGTACCGGACTTCAGTCGCGAAGCGAGATCCGGCAGACTAAAAACCAGTTCA
>JBIJCV010000187.1:0-4304 GCA_044344525.1 Gammaproteobacteria bacterium
TGACCCGTCTTGCAAGTGTACAAACACACCACGGTTGAAAGTGCCAGGAGAAATAAGTCGTGCGAACCAGTTACGTGCTTATCGATTATGAAAGTGTTCAGCCGTCATCCATGACGGCACTTGAGCAGGAATGCATCAAGGTCATCATCTTCGTTGGTGAGAAGCAGACAAAGGTGGCATTCGAGCTTGCTGCATCATTGCAGCAGCTGGGTGCAAGGGTCGCCTATGTGAAGATTTCCGGGTCAGGCCCAAACGCGCTCGATTTTCACATTGCTTTCTACATCGGACAGTTGGCCGCAGCAGAGCCGAACGCGTGCTTCCACATCATTTCAAAGGACACCGGCTTTGATCCGCTGATTACGCATCTGAAGAGCAAGAAGATCTCGGTAACTCGCTCAAAGGACGTGGCTGAGATTCTGATAGCCAAACCGTCCATTCCGAAGTCTCAGTCGGAGAGGCACGTGGCAATTCTCGCCAATCTTCGTCAGCGTGGATCTTCGAAGCCACGTACCGTCAAGACACTTTCCAGTACGATCAATTCGATGTTTCAGAAGTTGCTGTCTGATGCTGAGATAGCAGGCTTGCTCGAAGACCTTCAGAAACAGGGCATCATTTCCATTGCGGGAAACAGCATTTCGTACGCGCTGCCGGAGTAGCCTTTCTCTATGCGCCAGATTTATTCAGGAAATTACCGGTAAATAAATCTGACACCTTTTTACCGCCGTCCGACGGCGTCGATCGGGATCGACAGGATACGGGCCAGTCTGGACCGTTCGCTGATCAGGTCGGCGACCGTGTACTGGCTCAGCACGTCATTGAAAGCCTTTGCGGCCTCACCGAGTACCTTGCGCAGCTGACACGCGCGGGTAATCACACAGGCGTTGTGCTCCTCGTTGAAGCACTCGGCGAGCAGGGCGTCGGCCTCGGTCAGCTGAACGATGGCACCGACGTTGATGTCTTCCGGTGGCCTGGCGAGCATCAGCCCGCCACCCTTGCCGCGCACGTTGGCCAGAAATCCGTGTTTGCCGAGCGAGTGCACGACCTTCATCAGATGGCTCTCCGACACCTCGAAGGCGGCGGCAATTTCGGCAATGGTGGCCCGCTTGTCCGGCTGGATGGCCAGATAGATGAGCACGCGCAGGTTGTAATCGGTAAATGTCGTAAGGCGCATGCTGCGTATTATGCCTGAGCCGGTTTATGCGGCGACCGTAACCTCAGCCTTGATCGAGTTGGCGATGAAGCAGTTGCGGTGCGCCGAGTCGTGCAGCCGGCGCAGGTCTTCGGCCGAGACCACGGTGCCGGCGGCAAACTGCACCACCGGGTGCAACTCGATACGGGTCACAGCGATGCGGCCTTCGGCGTTCTTCTCCAGATGGCCGACCGGCTGGTCGGTGTAGCTGGTCACGATCATCTTTTTCTTTGCCGCCACAGCGAGAAAGGTCAGCATGTGGCACGCAGCGACCGAGGCCACCAGGCCTTCTTCGGGATCGATGCAGCCCGCACCCCCACCGTAGGACTCGGCGGATGAGCCGCGTATGGCAGGGCCGCCGGGGAATTGCCAGTCGTGATCGCGCGGGTAGCTGTCGTACTCCATCGTCGTGCCGCTGTTCTGCCAGCGGATGGTCGCTGTGTGCTCGGACATGGTGTCTCCTGATCAAATGGTGTTCGAAGGGGTCAAGATGCCACAATCCAGGCGAGATACCCATGCGTGTAAACAGTTTTTCGCCGGTTGCCCGTTCCGATGCAGGTGTGCTGATCCTCGGCTCCATGCCGGGTGTGGCTTCGTTGACGGCAGGGCAGTATTACGCCCAGCCGCGCAACCGGTTCTGGCCGATCCTCGCGGAGCTGTTTGCTTTCGATCGCGAGGCACCTTACGCAGAACGACTTGAAGCACTGATAGCGCACCGCGTGGCACTCTGGGACGTGCTCGAGTCCTGTCAGCGTCCGGGCAGTCTTGATGCCAGCATCCGGCGCGCCTCGGCGGTGCCCAACGATTTCTCCCGGTTCTTTGCCCGCCATCGGCAGATCAGGCAGGTGTTCTTCAATGGCAAGGCGGCAGCCGAGTTGTATAGACAGCGGGTGCTGCCGGGTATTGCCGACAGCTTCCCTGAGTTGCGCTACACGGCCTTGCCATCCACCAGCCCCGCCAATGCCGGCATCACGCTGGCTGAGAAACTGACGGCCTGGCGTGTGGTCTCGCGGATACGCTGAGTGGCAGGTATTCTGGCGGTGCAAACTGAAAGGCCCACCCGTGACCGCTACCGATCAACCCGCATCCCGCAAGCTGCTGCACGAGGCGATGTCCCTGCATCGCGCCGGTCGCGTCGCTGCTGCGGATGAGTGCTATGCGCGATTCCTTGAAGTTGAACCGCAACACGCCCAGGCTCTGCGCCTGCGCGGCGTGCTGGCGCGCGAGCAGGGCGATGCCGGACGTGCGCTGGCTTTGCTGCAACAGGCCTGTGCGGCAGTGCCGGAGGATGCGGAAGCTGCCGCCGAGCTCGGCCTCTGTTATCTGGCCACGGGCGATCTGCTGCTCGCTGAAAAAGCCTTGCGTGCAGCGGTGCACCTCGCGCCCGATCACCAGCGGGCGCTGGCCAATCTCGGTGCTCTGCTGCAATACCGTGGTCATGTGGATGCAGCTGCCGATTGTCATCGTCGGGCTTTGGCGCTGGACCCGGACGATATCGAGGTGCGCTGCAATCTGATCAATACCCTGCTGGAAGCCGGCCGCGGTATGGCGGCGCTGGCCGAGAGCGATGCCGCGCTGAAGGACCATCCCGGCCGGGCGCTGCTGCTGGTGGCGCGTGGTGCGGTGCTCTGCGGTGTCGAACGCTACGACGAGGCGGTTACCGATCTGGAGCGTGCGCTGAAGATCCAGCCGGCCGATGACATGGCGCTGATCAACCTCGGCCTCGCACGGCGGATGCTCGGCCAGCATGAAGCGGCGATTGCTATCCTGCGCACTGCGGTGCGCATCAATCCGGACAATGCGCGTGCCACAGCCGATCTGGCCAACCTGCTCGGGGCGTCCGGGCAGATGGGCGCTGCGCTGTCGTTGTGCGAAACGTTTCTCGGCCGTCATCCGGGCGAGTGCCTGGTGCTGACGGTTTATGCCTACGCGCTGCGCGACGCTGGTCGTGCCGATGAGGCACGGCAGATCCTCGATCTGGAGCGTTGCGTGCGCGTACTCGAACCACGCGTGCCGGCTGGCTTTGCAGATCTAACCACCTTCAACGCACAGCTTGCAGAGTGCATCGAGAATGATCCTTCGCTGAACGCCAATCCGCTCGGCAAGTCCACGCGGCTCGGCGGGCAGACCGGTGAACTCGATCTGGATGCGCATCCGGCACTCTCTGCGCTGCGCGAACTGATCAATACCGCCGTGCGCGACAGCGCTGCGCACTTCAGGCAGACCGGCCTCGCCATGCATCCGATGATGGCGCGTGCAGCCGACCGCTGGACGCTGCGCGTCTGGGGCACGGTGCTCGGGCCGGGCGGTCATCAGGCACCGCACATGCATCCGCTGGGCTGGTTGAGCGGCGCCTACTATGTGCGCGTGCCGCACGACATGCATTCGATGGCCGCTGGCAATGATCCGGCGCAGCCGCCTGGCGCGCTGGAATTCAGCCGTCCGCCAGAACGCCTGCTGGTGCAGGCGCCGGCCGAGGTTCGCGTGGTCGTGCCGCAGGAGGGCCGGCTCGCGCTGTTTCCGTCGGCCTTCTATCACCGCACCATTCCATTTACTTCCGGCGAAAAGCGCATCAGCATTGCCTTCGACGCAATGCCGGTTAACTGAGGGTTGATGATGCGCAATATGCTGAAGACAGCGGTGCTGATGCTGGTTTCCGGCAGCGCGGTGCTGCTGGTGAGCTGTGCCACACAGCCGGGCAACGGGCAGACAGTCGCTGCAGCAAAGCCGGTTGAACTGATACTTGTCGCCGGCGCATCGGGGCGTGCCGGCCACTTTGTCGTCGAGCATCTGCGCGAGGATGGCGCAAACTTCAGGGCACTCACCCGCAGTCGTGAGGAGGCGCTGAAGCGTCTAGGTCCGGCTTTTGCCGACATCGACTGGATGGAGTGCGATGTGCGCGATCCGGCACAGGTGGCCAGCGCGATGCGTGGCGTGACGCAGGTGATCAGTGTCATCGGCGCCAATCAGGTCACTGGCCCGAACAGTGCCGAGTTTGTCGATTACGGCGGCGTGAAAAATCTGGTCGATGCGGCGCTGGCGGAAAAAGTCAGCCACTTTGTGCTGCTCACCGCGATTGGCGTGACGGATCCCGATCATCCCTTCAACAAGGCGA